>JALWTH010000230.1 GCA_027082975.1 Paracoccaceae bacterium
ATGCTCCGCCGCCCCCGCCGCGCCGGGAACTGACCCTTTCGGACCTGCCCAGACAATGCGCCGGCGTCCTGTCCTCGGACTGATCCTTGCCGGCTGGCTCGGCGCTCCGTTGATTGCCCAGCCGGCAGTGGAGGCGGGGCGGTTCGTATGGGAGTTTGAGGCGGAGGGCTTTGGCGGCTTTTCCGGGCTGGAGGTGAGCGCGGACGGCGCCAGCCTCACCGCCCTTTCGGACCGGGGGCGGTACCTGCGCGCACGCATCGAGCGCGACCGAGCCGGGCGGATCAGCGGGATCGCCGCCGGGCCGGTCAGGGCGCTGATCCGCCCGCGCCGGGGGCCTGGGCCGCCTACGAGATCGACAGCGAAGGGCTGGCGATTGGCCCTGACGGCACGGCCTATGTGTCCTTCGAGGGTATCCACACGGTGTTTCGCTTCGCCGACCTGGACCAGCCGGCCATGGCGCTGCCCCGGCACCGGGACTTTGCCGGGATGATCGCCAATGCCTCGTTGGAAGCGCTGGCAATCGGCCCGGAAGGCGCGCTCTACACGCTCCCGGAGCGCTCCGGGCATCTGGCGCGCCCGTTTCCGATCTATCGCTATGCCGATGGGGCGTGGCACAAGGTCGCCACCCTCGCGCGCCGGGACGATTTCCTGCCGGTGGGGGCCGATTTCGGCCCCGACGGGCTTTTCTACCTGCTGGAGCGGCGCTTTTCGCTGATCCGCGGCTTTGCCAGCCGGGTGCGGCGCTTTCGCCTCGATGCGGGCGGGATCGACGGGGGCGAAGTGCTGTTCGAGAGCCGGGCCGGGCGCTATTACGACCTCGAAGGACTCTCCGTCTGGCGCGACGCGGAGGGGCGCATCCGCCTGACCATGATATCGGACGACAATTTCAGCTTCCTGCAATCGACCGAGATCGTCGAATATGTGGTGCGCGAAGACGGGGATGATGGGGTTGCGCCCGAAGGCGCGGGCGGCTAAACCCCGCCCGTTGCGCGCTTGCGCAGCCAAGTCACCGCACCCTTGCCAAAACGGAAAACACCATGAACAGACTTCTCCCCGGCGTGATCGCCATGGCCGCCATCGTCGTGGCCTCGAACATCCTCGTGCAATTCCTGCTGCTCGACGGCCTGCTGACCTGGGGGGCGTTCACCTACCCCTTCGCCTTTCTCGTCACCGACCTGATGAACCGCATCCACGGCGTGGCCGCGGCCCGGCGGGTGGTACTGGCGGGCTTCGTGACCGGGGTGATCTGCTCGCTGATCGGGAGCCGGATCATGCTCGAATACGGCCCCGCCGTGTCGCTGCGCGTGGCGGTGGGCTCGGGCGTGGCCTTTCTCACCGCGCAGATGCTGGACGTGACGATCTTCGACCGCCTGCGCCGGGGGACCTGGTGGCGCGCGCCGCTGGTCTCGACCCTGGTGGGCTCGGCGGTGGATACGGCGCTGTTCTTCACCATCGCCTTTTCCGCCACGATCACCCTGTTCGGCCCCGAGGCCGATGCGGCGATCAGCTGGGCCTGGGAGGGGGCGCCCTTCCTCACCTTCGGCGCTGAAATGTCGCTCTGGATATCGCTCGCCGTGGCCGACTGGATGGTGAAGCTCACGCTCGCCGTTATCGCCCTGATCCCGTTTCGCGCCCTGGTGCGGCGCCTGTCCCCGGCGCTCGCGTGAAAACCCTTTGACAATTCGGCAAAACATGCGAACCTCCCGCTATCGTCAACAACAGAGAAAGGAGGTGTCCATGTCGAGAGATGCAATGGAGCGAGGTGCCGGGACACTCTAGGTCACGCGCCGCCGGGGCAGCCCCCGGTGGAGACGCGGGCCGGATTGACGCCAGTCTGACCGGCCCCACCTCCGATATCTCGAAGGGCCGTCCGCGCGGGCGGCCCTTTCTGATTTCATGCCTCCGGCGGGAGTATTTCGGGAAAGGCGAAAAGGGGTTACAAGAGGCGCATGATCCGGGTGAGCGATAATATCGTGTTGCAGGACTGGGAAATATCCGAGCGTTTCAGCCGCGCTTCCGGCCCTGGCGGGCAGAATGTGAACAAGGTCGCGACTGCCGTCGAACTGCGCTTTGAAGCGGCGCGCAGCCCGGCGCTCAGCAGGGCGGTCAAGGCGCGGCTCAGGCGCATTGCCGGGCGGCGCTGGACCCGCGAGGGGGCGATTGTCATACGGGTGGAGGAGACCCGCAGCCAGGCGCGCAACCGCGAGATTGCCCGAGAAAGGCTGGTCGAGATGATCCGCCTTGCGCTGGTGGTGCCCCGGCGGCGCATCGCCACCCGGCCGGGGGCCGGGGCCAGGCGGCGGCGTCTGGAGGCCAAGGCGCGGCGCGGCAAGCTCAAGGCCCTGCGCGGGCGCGTCCGGCGGGAAGAGGAGTGACGGCGCGCGGCCTGCCGCGCTATACGATCACCTCCATTTCGGCCTGTTCGCCCACGCCGAAGACGCGCTTGTAGCGGGCGATTTCGTCCGCCGGGCCCATGGCCTTGCGGGGATTGTCCGAGAGCTTGACCGTGGGCCGGCCATTGGCCGCCACCGCCTTGCACACGAGCGAGAACGGCGCCAGCGCGTCGCCCGCGACAAGGCCGCGGAAATCGTTGGTCAGCAGCGTGCCCCAGCCGAAGCTCACCTTGACCCGGCCGGCGAACTGCTCGTGCAGGCGGATGATTTCGTCCACGTCGAGCCCGTCGGAGAAGATCACCAGCTTCCGCGCCGGGTCCTCGCCGCGCGATTTCCACCAGTCGATTGCCACTTCGGCGCCCGCCGCCGGGTCGCCGCTGTCGATCCGTATCCCGGTCCAGCCGGCAAGCCAGTCGGGCGCGTTTTCGAGAAAGCCCCTGGTGCCGTAGGTATCGGGCAGGATGATGCGCAGGTTGCCGTCATGCTCCTCGTGCCAGTCGGCCAGCACCTTGTAGGGGGCCGCGCGCAGGGCCGCGTCATCCTCGGCCAGCGCCGCATAGACCATGGGCAGTTCGTGGGCATTGGTGCCGATCGCCTCAAGGTCGCGGTTCTTGGCGATCAGGCAATTGGACGTGCCGACAAAGGCCGGCCCCAGCGCCTCGCCCATGGCCTGCACGGCCCAGTCCTGCCACAGGAAGGAGTGGCGGCGGCGGGTGCCGAAATCGGCGATCCTGAGCCCCTCGAGCGGGCGCAGGCGCTCGAGCTTTTCCCACAGCCGGGTCATGGCGCGGGCGTAAAGCACCTGCAGTTCGAACCGCCCCATGCCGCGCAGCACCGCGCGGCTACGCAGCTCCATCAGCACCGCCAGCGCCGGGATCTCCCACAGCATCACCTCGGGCCAGGCGCCTTCGAAGGTCAGCTCATACTGCTCGCCCACCCGCTCCAGGTGATAGGGCGGCAGGCGCAGCTTTTCGAACCACTCCATGAAATCGGGGCGAAACATCTGCCGTTTGCCGTAAAAGGTATTGCCGCGCAGCCAGGTGCTTTCGCCCCGGCTGAGCGAAAGGGTGCGGATATGGTCGAGCTGTTCGCGCAACTCGCCTTCGTCGATCAGCTCGGCCAGCGGTACATGGCGCGAACGGTTGATCAGGCTGAAGGTCACCCGCACGTCGGGCCTGTTGCGAAACACCGACTGGCACATCAACAGCTTGTAGAAATCGGTGTCGATCAGCGAACGGACGATCGGGTCGATCTTCCAGTTGTGATTATAGACGCGGGTCGCGATATCGACCATGTCAGGCCCCGGCGAGGGCGACGCCGGCGGCGCGCATCTGATCGAGCGCGGCGCCAAGCGAGCCTTCGAGGTCGATGGCCCGGCAGGCATCGAGCCGCACTTCCACCGCAAAGCCCAGCCGGGCGGCATCGAGCGCCGAATAGGCGACGCAGAAATCGGTGGCAAGGCCCGTGAGCACCAGCCTTTCCACCCCGCGCGTGCGCAGATAGCCCTCAAGGCCGGTGGGGGTGGTGCGGTCGTTTTCGAAAAAGGCCGAGTAGCTGTCGATCGCCGGGTTCGCCCCCTTGCGGATGATCAGGTCGGCCGGATCGGTCCTGAGGTCGGGGTGGAAATCGGCGCCTTTGGTGCCCTGCACGCAATGGTCGGGCCAGAGCATCTGGGTGCCATAGGGCATTTCGGTGGTCTCGAATGCCGCCTTGCCCGGATGCGAGGAGGCAAAGGAGCCATGCCCCGCCGGGTGCCAGTCCTGGGTGAAAACACGCACCGGGTAATCGGCCAGCATGGCGTTGATCGCGCCGACCACCGCATCCCCGTCAGCCACGGCCAGCGCCCCGCCGGGGCAGAAGTCGTTTTGCACGTCGATCACGAGGAGGGCGGTCTTGTCCATGGCTTGCCTCAGCGGTTGGTTCGAAAGGTGATCACCCTGTTACCACGCAACAGGTCGATGCGCCACCATCCCCGGTGCGCGCGGGCGATTTCGGCCACTTCGGCGGGGGTGGCGACCTTCTGGCCGTCAATGGCCAGGATCACGTCGCCTACCTGCACGCTGGTGCCAAATCCGGGCGGCGGCCCCTGCAGCACAACCACGCCCCGGGGCGCGCGGCGCAGGCCCAGGCGGCGGGCGAGGTCCGGGGTGAGCGCGGCAAGCCTGCGGCCCTGGAGCGGGCCGGGGGCGGTGATGGTGAGAGGGCCGCCGGCGGCAGCAAGGG
>JALWTH010000231.1 GCA_027082975.1 Paracoccaceae bacterium
GTCTGCGGGGCCGGTTCGGTCGGACGATCCATCAGCTGACCCCCCCGCTTCCCGGCCCGGCGGCGCTGATCTGGCCGGCATTGCGCACCGTCTTGGCCAGCACCTCGTCGCGCGGGCCAAAGGCGCGGGCGGCGCCGCCGTCGAGCACCAGCAGCAGGTCGCATTCCTTCAGCGCCGCCGGGCGGTGGGCCATGATCAGCACCGCGCCCCCGGCCGCCTTGACCTGGCGAATGGCATCGTTGAGCGCCTGACTGCCTTCGTTGTCGAGGTTGGAATTCGGTTCGTCCAGCACCACGATCACCGGCGCGCCGTAGAGCGCGCGGGCCAGGCCGATGCGCTGCATCTGGCCGCCCGAGAGCATCCCGCCGCCGGTGGAGACGCGGGTATCGTAGCCATCGGGCAGGCGCAGGATCATCTCGTGGGCATTGGCCATGCGGGCGGCCCTTTCCACCGCCGCGTCATCGGGCTCGGGGGCGAGCTTGGCGATGTTTTCGCGAATCGTGCCGTCAAAAAGCTGCACCCGCTGCGGCAGGTAGCCGATATGCGCGCCAAGCGTTTCCGGCGGGAACTGGTCGATCGCCGCCCCGTCGAGGCGGATCTTGCCCCCGGCCGGGCGCCAGACCCCGCAAATCGCCCGCGCCAGCGAGGACTTGCCCGCGCCCGAAGGACCGATCACCCCCACCGCCTCGCCGGGGCGGAGCTCGAAATTGAGCAGCCGCACCGAGGCCTGGGACTGGCCCGGGGGCAGGATGGTGAGGTTTTCCACCCGCAGATGCGCCCTGGGGCGCGACAGCGCCATGCGCGGCGCCGGCACCGGCACTTCGCCCAGAAGCTCCGCCAGGCGGCGCCAGCCGGCGCGGGCCTGCTCCACCAGCTGCCACTGGCCAATGGCCAGGTCGATCGGCGCCAGGGCCCGGCCCATGAGGATCGACGCGGCGATCATCGCTCCGGCGGTCACCTCTCCGCGCAGCACCAGCCAGGCCGCCAGCCCCAGCATCGCCGATTGCAGAAACATGCGGAAGGTCTTGGACAGCGCCGAAAACAGCCCGCCCCGGTCGGCGAATTCCAGGCTGGCCTCGCTGGCCCGCCGCCGGGCCTGCCACCAGCGCTCGAAGGCCGCTTCCTGCATCCCCAGCGCGCGCACCATCTCGGCCTCGTTCCTGATCTGCAGCGCCTGCTGCTCGGCCGCGACCGCCGCCGCTGTCGCCGCCTGCGAAGGCGCCCGGGTCAGCACCTGATTGAGGATCGTCAGCAGGATCAGCACGCTGCCCCCGACCAGCGCGAGAATCCCCAGATAGGGGTGAAACAGCAGGATGCCGGCGAGGAAGAGCGGGCTGAAGGGGATGTCGAATATGGCCGCAAAGACCGGCGCGGCGATGAAGCGCTGCACCGCATCCAGGTCGCGCAGCGAATTGGCCACCAGCTCCGGGCGCGGCGACAGGGCGGCGCGCGCCAGCACCGCGTGAAACACCCGCCCCTCGAGCCGGGCCTGCAGCGCCGCGCCGATGCGCGCCAGCACCCGGCCGCGCAGATATTCGAGCAGGCCCATCGAGGCGAACAGGAAGGCCATCAGGATCGACAGCGCCAGCAGGGTCTCTTCGCTGCGGCTGCCCAGCACCCGGTCGTATATCTGCAGCATGTAGAGCGGGCCGGTGAGCATCAGCAGATTGATGAACACCGAAAACAGCGCCGCCGCGCGCAGCAGCCAGCGGCTCTCGCGCCGGGCCCGGCGCAGCTCCTCGCGCCCCTTCTGCAGCTGTGCTTCTCTTGCCATCATGCGACTGCTCGACCGTAATCTGCTCCGTCCGCGCGCCTGACGCCCGGCCCCTTGCGCGCCGTCTCTCGTCTCTGCCCCGGCGCAAGGGTGCCACCTGCGACCGAATATTCCGTTAACCTGTCGCTTGTCGGCCACAAACTGCCGGGCAATCGCCTTTTGGGCTGGGCATCCGCGAGACAATCCTTATGTGTTATACATAGCGCATTGACACCGGAAGTGAAGAAATATCGAGCGATGACCCTTTCGCAGCAAATCCGTTTCGCGGCGGCCCTGCTGGCCCTCGCGCTGGTCTCGGCCTGTGCCGGCGCGAACCGCCCCCCGCCGGAGGGGATCAACGACCCCAACGAGGTGGCCAACCGCAAGGTGCACGAATTCAACAAGGCCTTCGACTCGGCCTTTTTCGGCCCCGCTTCCAATGCCTATGGCAAGGGCGTGCCGGCGCCGGTGCGCGCACGGGTGCAGGACTTCGCCGCCAACATTTCCCTGCCCTCGCTGATCGTCAACCAGCTGCTGCAGGCCCGGCTGGACGATGCCGGGCACAATTTCTCGCGCCTGCTGCTCAATACCACCCTCGGCATCGGCGGGCTGTTCGACGTGGCCAGCGACGTGGGGCTGGAGGAGCGCACCACCGATTTCGGCGAGACCCTGCATGTCTGGGGCCTGGGCGAGGGCAATTACGTGGTGATGCCCTTCTTCGGCCCCTCCACCAGCCGCGACGCGGTGGGCACGGTGGTGGATTTCTTCACCAACCCGCTCACCTACACCCTGCCCGGCGGCCGGCGTTACGTGCCGACCGCGGCCGGGATCGTCGCCCGCTTCGGCGACCGTTACACCTATGCCTCGACCATCGACGACCTGATGTACAACAGCGAAGACCCCTACACGACGATGCGGCTTTTCTATCTCGATTCGCGGCGTTATGAACTGAGTGGCGGAGAGAGCGGGGACGATCTCTATGACATTTACGAGGAAGCCTATGAATGACCCTTTCCACCGCGCTATTCACCGCCCCACCCGCCGGCTGATGCTTGCCGGGCTCGCCGCCTCGGCCCTGCTCGCCACCCCCCTGCCCGCCCTGGCCTTTTCCGGCGATGACGCCCGCGGGCTGATCGAAAAGGTGATCGCCGACATTCAGAAGATCATCGATTCCGGCAAGTCCGACGCGGCCAAGCTCAAGGATTTCGAAAGGATCTTCGAGCGCTACGGCGATGTCCCGGTGATCGGCCAGCTGGTGCTGGGCGCCGACGGGCGCAGCGCCAGCGCGGCGCAGAAGCGCGCCTTTGCCGAGGCCTTCAAGATCTACATCTCGCACAAATACGGCCGCCGCTTCCGCGAGTTCATCGGCGGCCATATCGAGATCGGCAAGGTGCGCAAGGTCAAGCGCTTCTACGAGGTCACCACCACCACCGTGTTCAAGGGCCAGGCGCCGTTCGAGGTGATCTATGTGGTATCGGAAAAATCCCGCAAGTTCATCGACATGAAGATCGAGGGGATCAGCCTGATCAAGTCCGAACGCGCCGAGATCGGCGCCATGCTCGACAAGCGCGGCGGCAATCTCGACCGGCTGATCGCCGACCTGCGCAAGATGTAAGCGGCCGCCCCCGGGGCCGCCGCAGGAGGAAAGAGAGATGACCGCGCCGGGCTGGGAAGGCATTCTCGACGAGGGCGAAAGGATCCTCTGGCAGGGCCGCCCCGATACCCGCATCACATTGCGGCCGGCCAATATCGCCGGCATGGTCTTCGGCATCTTCTTCGCCGGCTTCGCCCTGTTCTGGATGGTGGGGGTGGCCAGGGCCGGCGGAGGGGCCTTCTGGATGTTCGGCCTGCTGCATTTCAGCGTCGGCCTCGGCATCATCTTCGCCCCGATCCTCTGGGACCCGTACAAGCGCAGCCGCACCTGGTACACGCTGACCGACCGCCGGGCCTTCATCGCCACCGACCTGCCGCTGCAGGGCAAGAAGCTGAAAAGCTACCCGATCGACCAGGACACCCTGCTGGAATTCACCCCCGGCGAGCCGGCCACGGTGTCGTTTGCCCAGGAAACCCGCCGCGGCAACAAGGGCCGGCGCTACACGGTCAGGATCGGCTTCGAGCGCATCCCCGACGGCGAGCACGTCTACCGCCTGATCCGCGACATCCAGCGCCAGGACCGCAAGGCGGAGGAGAGCCAACATGGCTGAAGCCGCGCCTTCCGGCCTTGCGGCCCATCTGCGCCCGGGCGAGGTGCTGCTCTGGCATGGCGCCCCCGATGCCGGGCTGCGCCTGAAGCCCGCGCGCGAGGATATCGAGGCCGGGCTCTGGGGGCTGGGGGCAACGGCGCTGCTGGCCCTGCTGGCCTGGGCGATCGGGGCCTTTGGCCGGCTATTTCCAATCCTTCGCGCGGGTGTGGTGGCAGCCCTGCTGGCGCTGCTGGCCCTGTCGCTCCATCCGCTGCTGCTCAAGCACCGCCTGCTCATGCACCGGCTTCGCCGCACCCGCTACGCACTGACCAACCGCCGCGCGCTGGTCCTGACCGGCACGCGCCGCGCGCGCCTGCTCAGCCTCGAGCTGCGCCCGGATACGCAACTCGCCCTCAGCGAAGACACCCCGCCAACCCTGAGCCTGTGGCATTGGCCCGAAAATGCGCACAGGGAGACGCTCCCCGAAGAGATCCACTTCCGATACCTATCCGATCCACGGACACCGCACCGCATCGCGCGCCAGATCCTGCAGGAAATGTCATGACCACCCTTTTCACCAACGCCGTTCTGATCGACCCCGAGGCCGGGCGCGAGGGCGTGGGCTGGCTGCTGGTGGAGGGGGGGCGGATCGCGGCGAGC
>JALWTH010000232.1 GCA_027082975.1 Paracoccaceae bacterium
CACCGGCGCGCTGACCACCGCCACCATCAGCGGCGCGGCACGAAACTGGCCCACCCCCTTGGCCGCCTTGTCCGCATCCATCCCCAGCGCGGCGGCGCGCGCCTCGGCCAGAGCGGCCAGCCGCGCAAGCGCCGCGCGCTCCAGCACGATGAAGCGCCAGGGCTCGAGCTTGCCGTGATCGGGCACCCGCATCGCCGCCGTCAGCATCTCTGACAACGCTTCGCGGTCCGGCCCCGGCGCCACCAGGGTCCTGGCCGGGCGCGAACGCCGGGTCAGCAGAAAGTCCAGCACCGGTCGGTTGACGACCCGCTGCGCATCCTGTCCCATGACATGCCCCTCCCTAAGCCAGAAAAACCCCCAGAACGACCATCATCAGGCCAAGCACCGACACCAGCAGCGCCCCCATGTTCAGCAGCATGACCCCGCGCAGCCGCTCGCGCAGGGCGTCGTCTTCGAGCCCGGCACGCCGCGCCCCCAGCACCCTGAACGCGCTCAGCAGAATGCCCGCCAGCCCCAGAAGGGTCAGGATTGCGCCGGGTATGATAAGCCAGTTCATCCGGCTCTCCTTCCACGCATTGACCGGCCCCGCCTACCCCGCCGCCCGGCCCATTTCAAGCCCTTGCCGCCACCGCGCCCGGAGGCTATGCAAGCCGGACCGAATAACGGAGGCAGAAATGAACGACCAGGAAACCGGCACATCCTACCGCGTCGCCGCCGACGAACTGCGCGCTTTCGTGGAGCGCTTCGAGCGGCTCGAAGCCGAAAAGAAGGATATCGCCGAGCAGCAGAAGGAAGTGATGGCCGAGGCCAGGGGACGGGGCTACGATACCCGCATCCTGCGCAAGGTCATCGCCCTGCGCAAACGCGACAAGGACGACATCGCCGAAGAGGAAGCGGTGCTGGAAATGTACAAGGCAGCGCTTGGCATGTGAGCGCCGGCCCGGCCGCACCGGCGGGCAGCAGATTCAATGCCTCCGGCGGGGATATTTATGGCAAGAGGAAAAGGGGAGCCCTGGCGAGCCCCCCTCAGAAAAGGCACATGCCTCTTCCCCTTGCACGGCCATCGGCGTCCCCGCCTGTACCGCGGAATCATCTTGGCACGGCAAGGTTAATATTCCGTTACCCTTCTTCCTCTTGCTGCAAATATCCCCGCCGGAGGCATGAAATCTTTTGTACGACCCGGCCCCCGGCACATCGTCCGAGGATGCGCGCGGCTCAGACGGTCAGCATGGTCACGCCGGGCAGGCGGGCGATGTCCAGCACGTCGTCATCGTATCCGGCGCTCAGTTCCTCGATCAGTTCCGGGGTCCAGCCGGGCAGGTCCAGCTCTTCTTCCACCGCCTCTTCGAGCGCGTATTTGTCGAGAAAGGCAGCGAGGATGCGCCGGCGCTGGATCTCGGTCTGGGGCGGATGCTCGCCCAGATAGGCGCGCAGGCGCTGGATGCCTTCCTTGGCCATGATCTCGCCGAGCACGTCGAAGCCGCCCTTCAGGCGCAGTTGCGCATCGACCCCGGCCACTTCGTGCACGATCTGCGGCCAGAGGAGCGGTGTGTCCTCGTTGCACCAGACCGTTATCGGGCAGTCGGGCAGCGCCTCGCGGATCGATTCGATCACATCGGCCCAGTGCAGGCTCAGCGGGTCAACACCTTGCATGAAGGCGCGGAAGTCGCCGTCGCCGTCGCGTTCGAACAGGGCCGGGATAAAGGTGGCAAGGTCGCGGATGCCGATGAAGAATTCCACCGGGTCGTCGGGAAACAGGTTGCGCAGGCGCATCGCCTTGTCGGCGGCGAGGTGGTAGAGACTGCCGTTTTCAAGCGCCCGCCTGGAGGCGCCGAGGAAATTTTCGAAACTCAGCACCAGCCGTTCGGCCTCGTCCACGTCGGTGAAGGCCTCGAGCAGGATGTCCTGGGTCTCCCGGCTGGCCCTGCCGCCGCGCAGCTTGGCGATCACATCCGCGATGACGGAACGAAACCGCGATGGCCCCGGGACGATGACGCCCTGTTCGGCCAGAATGCCCTTGTTCTTGAGCAGGGTCTTGAGGAGGCGGTCTTCGTCGGTGCAGTGGGCGCCCATGTGAAATGCGATACGCATGAAATGCGACGGCCTCCGTTCTCCATCCCACAGGGAGTATATGGGCGATTTCTGGACAGTTAAACCCGTTTTGCGGTAAGGGCGGGCATGGCTGAGCAAAACACTCGACTGACACCGCGCCCCTGGCGCCTGCCTGGGCCGTCGCTCTGGTCGCTGGCTGCTCTGCTGATCGCGCTGGTGGTATTGGCGCCGATTGTCTCGCTTCTGTGGATGGCGCTGGAGCCGGCCGAGAATATCTGGCCGCATCTCTGGGCCACGACCCTGCCGCGCTACCTCTCCAACACGCTGGTACTGGCGCTGTCGGTGGCCGGGCTTTCGGCGGCGATCGGCACCGGGGCGGCCTGGATCGTGGTCATGTATGACTTTCCCGGCGCGCGCCTGCTGCAATGGCTGCTGCTGCTGCCGCTGGCGATCCCGGCCTATGTGGGCGCCTATGCGCTGGTGGATTTCCTCGAATATGCCGGGCCGGTGCAGAGCGGGCTCCGGGCGCTGTTCGGCTGGAAGAATGCCCGCGCCTACTGGTTTCCCGAGATCCGCAGCATGGGCGCGGCGGTCGCGGTGCTGTCGGCGGCGCTCTATCCCTATGTCTACCTGCTGGCGCGCGCCGCCTTTCGCGAGCAGTCCGGCTGCAGCTTCGAGGTCGCCCGGGCGCTGGGCGCCGGGCCGCTGGCGCGCTTCTGGCGGGTCGGCCTGCCGCTGGCGCGCCCGGCCATTGCCGCGGGCGTCGCCGTGGTGATGATGGAGACGGTGAGCGATTTCGGCGTGGTGGATTACTTCGCCGTGCAGACCCTGACCACCGGCATCTTCACCACCTGGCTGGAGATGGGCAATGCCGGGGGCGCGGCGCAGATCGCCATGGTGGTGCTGGGGCTGGTCTTCGTGCTGGTGGCGCTGGAGAAGGTCTCGCGCGCCAGAAGCCGCTTTTACCGTCTGTCGCGCCAGCACCGCCCGGTGACGCCGATCCGGCTCAGCGGCTGGGCGGGCTGGGCGGCGACCATCGCCTGCACGATCCCGTTTCTGGCGGGCTTTGCGCTGCCGGTGGGGGTGATCGGCGCCCATGCGCTGAAGAATGCCGACCAGTGGGCCGCCCCGGGCCTGGCGCTGGCGCTCTGGCACACGCTGAGCGTAGGCGCCATGGCAGCGGCGATCACCGTGGGCGCGGCGCTGGTCATGGTCTATGGCGTGCGCCTGAGCCGGGCGCGCCTGCCGCGCCTGCTGCTGCCGGTCAGCACCATCGGCTATGCCGCCCCCGGCGCGGTGCTGGGAATCGGCATCCTGATCCCGCTGGCGCGCATCGACAACGCGCTCGCCGACGCGCTCACCCGCCTCACCGGCCACGACCCGGGCCTGCTGCTCACCGGCTCCGCCTTTGCCATCGTGCTGGCCTATGCGGTGCGCTTCTTTGCCATCGCCCAGGGGGCGGCGGATGCGGCGATGGGGCGGATCTCGCCAAGCCTGCCCATGGCCGCGCGTTCGCTCGGGCGCAGCGCCGGGGAAACCCTGCGCGAAATCTACCTGCCGATGATCCGCGGATCGGTGGGCACCGCGCTGCTGCTGGTCTTTGTCGATAGCGTCAAGGAGCTCCCGGCCACGCTGCTGCTGCGCCCGTTCAATTACAACACGCTCTCGACCCGGGTCTACGAACAGGCTTCGCTGGAGCAGATCGGCGCCGCCGCCCCGGCCGCGCTGATGGTCATCGCCGTGGGCCTCGGCGCGGTTGCGCTCATGGCCCGTTCGAACCGTTAGGCTCGGGCCCCATTAATCCCGCGCTCACTGCGGTGCAGGCGCGTGCTATCAGGGGTTTTTTGCCAGCCGGACAGAGCGCCCCCCTTTCCAAGGGCAAAAGACCCCTGAGATGAAGCGCCTCAAGCCGCTGTGAGCGCGGGATTGATGGGTCCTGAGCCTACGTACTCCTGGTCGAGTGCAGCTGTAGTGTCAGACTGACCCGCGCCCCGCGCGAACACCGGCTATTCGGAAAACCGGAAAATTGGAAAACCAGAAAACTGGAAAACCAGAAAACCGGAAAACTGGAAAACCGGGAAGCCACCCTCCTTGCGCTGCGTTCCGGACAATCGGTGGCAAAGAACGGTCCCATTGGCGCTCCAGCACGAATGCGTTGCCTCTCGGCGGAATCCGAACGTCTTACAGCTTCGCGACCCAGGCCTGCGACCCTCGCGAATGGATCCCGTGCAGCCGGTCCACGGCTGTTCGCAAGGGCCCCTGGGAGATGCCCCGGCCAAACGGGAACGATACCCACAGGCAGGACCCGCGCCCCAGTCGCTTTACCCTCGGGGTCAGCGCCTCCACGACCTCCGGCCACCCGCCCCGCCCGGCCGCCCCAGTCTCATCGGCCAGTCACATCGACCAGGCCCGCCGCGCCCTCCACTAGGCTCAGGACTCATCCCGACAGCACGCGGCGAGCGGGGCCATGCGGACGACACGACAGCAGATGCCGCGTGCTGTCGGGATGAGTCCTGAGCCTAGTGGAGGG
>JALWTH010000233.1 GCA_027082975.1 Paracoccaceae bacterium
GTTCGGACCGAGCGACCGGGGCGACGGGGCGGAAAGCTACGACCGGGGGAGCGTGCGCACAGCGGCCGGAGATGCCGGAGGCGGAAGGGACGGCAAGGACGGGCGAAGCGCCGCCGGCCTGGGACGACCCGGCACTGGCGCCCGCGCCCTTTCGCCCCGGCCCCGCCGGGCTCGCCCTGGCCGCGCTGCGGGCGCCGGCGCTGGTGGCGCTGCTGCTGGCCGGGCGCGCCCTGCTGCTGGTGCTGCGCCTGGGCGAGCGCCTGCTGGCCGGGCCGCGCCGACCGCTCACCGCACATATCCCGCGCCTGGTCAGCCGCGCCGCGCTCGCCATACTCGGCCTGCGCGTTCGCCGCGAAGGCACGCCGCTGACCGGGCCGGGCGCGGTGGTGGCGAACCACGTCTCCTGGCTCGACATCTTCGTGCTCAACGCCTGGCAGAACATCTGGTTCGTGGCCAAGGCAGAAGTGGCCGGATGGCCCTTTATCGGCTGGCTGGCACGCGCCACCGGCACCCTGTTCATCCGCCGCGAAAGGCGCGAGGCGGCGCGCCAGGTGGCGCTGTTTCGCCAGCGGCTGGAAGCGGGCCACCGGCTGCTGTTCTTCCCCGAGGGGACCTCGACCGACGGGCTGCGTGTGCTGGGCTTCAAGTCGACGCTGTTTTCGGCCTTTCTCGCGCCGGAAATGCCCGAAGACCTGCAGATCCAGCCGGTGAGCCTGGTCTATCTCGCCCCGCCGGGGCAGGACCGGCGCTTTTACGGCTGGTGGGGGGAGATGGCGCTGGGTCCGCATCTGTTCAAGGTGCTGGCCTGCCGGCCACAGGGGCAGGTGGCGCTCTGCTACCATGCACCGCTCAGGGCGGGCGATTATGGCGACCGCAAGGCCCTGGCCCGGGCCTGCGAGGCACGGGTGCGCGCGGGCTGCGAGGCGCAGAGCGAGACCGCTCGGCCCTGAGCCTGGATCGGGAAGGCAGGACCATGGGCAAGCTCGGGTGAAACTCGGCGGGTGGTGTGGGGCAATGTGGGGGCGTATTTTCGGCTTGACATAAGTGCATATCGAGTGGGACGGTTTTCCGGTTTTCCGGTTTTCCGGTTTTCCGGTTTTCCGGTTTTCCGGTTTTCCGGTTTTCCGGTTTTCCGGTTTTCCGGTTTTCCAGTTTTCCCAAGCCAAGGACGACATGCGAGGGTGGCATGTCAATAATCGGCGGTACAGATTACCTGCTGTTGCACATGGCCCCTGCAGAGCATCTGACATGAAAGCCCGCGTGCGGTTTGTCGCTTGCTCCGTCTGCGCGAGGCGCGCGATATGCCTGTGATTTGGGCAAGGCACGGAGGCTCCCTTTCCGCGTGTCCTGGCCCTGCGAAACGGACCATGCCCTGCAGGTACGGATATGGTTGCCCTGCCCGTTGCAGGCGACAGAAATCATGGTGCCACGCGCGCAGAACAAACCCATCGCCCGGCGGGCATGTCTGCCTGACAATATTGCGGGATACCCTGACAATATTGCGGGATACCCTGACAATATTGCGCGATACATTGCTCCAGAGCAGATATTCCCGAAAGAGCAATGGCCTTGCATCGCAACCCGGCGAGGCCGGAAGGGGCGGCTATCCACCTGCCTTCAGGGCTCTTCACTGCCAACCACAAGCGCCGCATGGAGGGTGGCGAGGGCCGCTGCCGGGTCTTCCCTGCGCCAGATTTCCTCGCCCATGGCCAGAAAATCGCAGGCCGGAGCCAGTTCGCGAATGCGTTTTTCATCCAGCGCCCCCTCGGCAACGACGGGGAGTTCGATCATCTCGGACCACCATTCGAACAATTCCTGCCCGGCCCGGCTGCCATCGCCCAGGGCGCTGCTGCCGACCGGGCCGAAGGAAATGTAGTCGGCGCCCGCTTCGCCGGCCGTGAGGCCTTCGTGGCGCGACGCGCCGCAGAAGGCGCCGACGATCGCATCCGCGCCAAGCTCGGCGCGCGCCTTGCGCACCCGGCGCGCCCCGTCGGTCAGATGCACCCCGTCGAGACCCAGCCGGCCCGCGAGCAGGAAGTGGTCGTCGATCACCAGCGGGATGTCGCGCGCATGGGCGGTTTCGCGCAGCGCGTCGGCACAGCGGGTCAGGGTCCGTTCGTCGCGGCTGGAAAGCGCGAGCCGGAGGCAGGCCACCGGCGCCGCGTCGAGCACCCGGGCGAGCAGGTCGGGAAAGCCCTGCGGGTCGATCTCGGCGGGTGTGATCAGGTAGAGCTGGGGGATTTCGGCTTCGGGCATGGGCGCTCCTCGTGAAAGGCGGTCGGGGCGGTGCGGGCGATATAGCCCGCAGGCGCGGCATTGGCCAGTTTACATTTGCCTTTCCGGGCGCTTTAAGGCGCGCATGGATACACAGGACGACATTTCAGCCGGGCAGGCGGCAGCGGTCCCGGATCCGGTCGTGGTGCTGGTGCGCCCGCAGATGGGCGAGAATATCGGCGCGGCGGCGCGCGCGATGCTGAATTTCGGCCTCGGGCGCATGCGCCTCGTCGCTCCGCGCGACGGCTGGCCGAACCCGGCGGCGGCGGCCATGGCCTCGGGCGCGGGCCGGGTGCTGGACGCGGCGCAACTGCACGAGGATCTGGCCGGCGCGATCGGCGATTGCCAGTATGTCTATGCCACCACCGCGCGCGCGCGCGGGCTTTCGAAGCGCGTGCTGACCCCGGCCGAGGCCATGGCCGAAGCGCGCGCGCGCCAGGCGCGCGGCGAGCGGGTGGCGATCCTGTTCGGCCCCGAGCGCGCGGGGCTGGAAAATGCCGATGTGGCGCTGGCCAATACCATCGTCACGGTGCCGGTCAGCCCGGATTTCGCCTCCCTCAACCTCGCCCAGTCGGTGCTTCTGCTGGCCTATGAATGGGGGCGGCGGAGCGGGGAGGGGCTGGCCCCGGAGGGTGAAACCGAGCCGCCCGCCACGCTGGTCGAAGTGCAGAAACTGGCCGATCACTATGAGCAGCGCCTTGAAGAGGCAGGGTTTTTCTTCCCCGAGGCCAAGGCTGCGGGGATGAAGGTGACGCTGCGCAACATGTGGAGCCGGATGGCGCTGACCGGCGCCGATGTGCGGATGCTGCACGGGATGCTGCGCCAGCTGCTGCGCGGGAAGGGGTGAGGCCGGCGCCGGCGGTGCGGCGGGGGCGATTTTTCTGCGAAAAATCGGGGCCCGCGCTCAGCCGGCCAGCGTGCGGGCCAGCGCGCACCATTGTTCGAGGTGGATTTCCTCGGGGCGCTGGGTAGGCTTGATCCCGGCGGCGATGAGGCGGTCTTCGAGGTCCGGGGCGAGCCCCCTGAGCGAGGCGCGCAGCATCTTGCGCCGCTGCTGGAAGGCGCGCGCGGTGAGGCCTTGCAGGGTGCGGGCATCGGCCGGGTAGCGCGGCGCCGGCAGGGCGGTGAGATGGACCACCGCCGAATGGACCTTGGGCGGCGGGCTGAAGGCCTGGGGCGGCAGTTCCATCACCACCCGCGCATCGGCGCGCCACTGGGCGAGGATCGCGAGCCGCCCGTAAGCCCTGGAGCCGGGGCGCGCGGTGATGCGCGCGGCCACTTCGCGCTGAAACATGAGCGTGAGGCTCTCCCAGAAGGGTGGCCATTGGGGCGGGGTGAGCCAGCGGGTGAGCAGCTCGGTGCCCACATTGTAGGGCAGGTTGGCGACAACGCGGATGGGGGCGTTCAGATGAGCGGTCGGGTCGATTTCGAGCGCGTCGGCATTGAGCACTTCGAGCCGGCCCGGATAATGCGCGGCGATTTCCGCGAGCGGGGCCATGGCGCGCGGGTCTTTCTCCACCGCCAGCACCCGGCGCGCGCCTTCGGCCAGCAGCGCGCGGGTCAGGCCGCCGGGGCCGGGTCCCACTTCGAGCACGTCGCAGGCGGAAAGATCGCCGGCCTGGCGGGCGATCTTGGCGGTCAGGTTCAGATCGAGCAGGAAGTTCTGGCCCAGCGACTTTTTCGCCGTCAGGGCGTGGCGGCGGATCACCTCGGCGAGCGGGGGCAGGGAATCGATCGCGCTCATGGGCGCGCGCTCGCCATGGCGCGCGCAAGGCGCAGGGCGGCGATCAGCGAGCGCGGATCGGCCGCGCCGGTGCCGGCGATGTCGAAGGCGGTGCCGTGGTCGGGCGAGGTGCGCACGAAGGGAAGGCCCAGCGTGGTATTGACCCCGCGGGCGAAATCGAGCGTCTTGATCGGGATCAGGGCCTGGTCGTGATAGGCGCAGATGGCCGCATCGTAGCGCGCCCGCGCGGCGGGGTGAAACATGGTATCGGCCGGCAGCGGCCCGGTGAGGCTGAGGCCTTCGGCGCTCAGGCGGGCAATGAGCGGGGCGATCCAGTCGCGCTCCTCGCTGCCCATGGCACCCTCTTCGCCCGCATGGGGGTTCAGCCCGGCAATGGCGATGCGCGGGGCGGGCAGGGCGAAATCGCGCCTGAGCGCCGCATCGGTGATGCGGATCACGTTTTCCAGCAGCGCCGGGGTGAAGGCGCGGGGCACTTCGGCGAGCGGGATGTGGATGGTGGCGGGCACCACCTTGAGCGCCTCGCAGGCGAGCATCATCGCCACCTGATCGGGGGCAAGGCCGGC
>JALWTH010000234.1 GCA_027082975.1 Paracoccaceae bacterium
TCGGTGAGCTGGGCCGGCGCCCCGGCCCAGCTCACCGAGGCCGAGCGGCAGGCGGGCGCATTCGTCTCGGTGGTGCTGGCCGATACCGAGGAGGTCTGGAGCCGGATCTTCGATGCGCAGGTCGAGGGCGATTATCGGCCGGTCACCCTGGTGCTTTACAAGGGTGTCACCCGGAGCGCCTGCGGCGGCGCTTCCGGGGCGACGGGGCCTTTCTACTGCCCCGGCGACAAGAAGATCTATCTCGACACCGCCTTTTTCGCGACCCTCAGGCAGCGGCTCGGGGCGGGGGGCGATTTTGCCCAGGCCTATGTGGTCGCCCACGAGGTCGCGCATCATGTGCAGGACCTGCTGGGCACGCTGGGCGAGGCCAATGCCCTGCGCGCCCGGCTCGACGAGGCCGGGAGCAATGCGATCAGCGTGCGCATCGAATTGCAGGCCGATTGCTACAGCGGCATCTGGGCCAGGGGCGCGGGCGAGATGCTGGGCACGCTCGAGCGCGGCGATATCCGCGAGGCGCTCAATGCGGCGCGCCGGATCGGCGATGACACGCTGCAGAGGAATGCCGGGCGCACTCCCATGCCCCATACCTTTACCCATGGCACTTCCGAGCAACGCCAGCGCTGGTTTGCCATCGGCTACGAGAGCGGCGACATGCGCGCCTGCGATACGTTTTCGTCCAGCAGCCTGTGAGGCGGTGCGGACGGGTACGGCCGGGTGCGGACGGGTATGGGCGGGTACGGGCGGGCAGGCGCGGCCGGGTATTGGCGCAGCGGGCCGGGCCGTCTGGCGGCGGCGCTGAAGGGCGGTCTGTATGGGGCGGCGTGGGTGCGCCGGCCGTGGATGTCCGGGCCGAAACCGGGCGGCGGGAGCAGGGAAGGGAGCGGGGAAAGGAGCGGGAAAGGCGAGGATGTTCAGGGTTCTGTCGGATTTCAGCTCGACCCCCTATCACGGCCGCTCCGGCCTGCTGCGGGCGCTGCTGGTGGGGATCGGGGCCATTGCCGGGCTGTGCCTGTGGCTGCTGGTCGATATCCTGCCCGATATCAGCGACAATGCCCGGCTGGCCCTGGCCCTGACCGGCTTTGCCGGCAGCTTCTTTGCGATATCGCTGGTGACGGTGGGTCCGCTGCTGCTGCGCGCCGCTCTCACGGGGGCGCTGGCGGTGGCGCTGCCGGCGGCGGGGCTGCTCTTCTGGGCGTCGTTTCGCCACGACGGCGTTGGCGACTTCCTGCGCACGGGCCATGTGGTCGTCGCCTTTCTGGCCCTGGTGGCGCTGCCGGTGCCGTTTCTGATCGCCGGGCTGCGCCCCGGGGAAGGCTGGCTCTCCAGCCGGGCGCTGTTTCTCCACGGCTTGCGCACGCTGATGCGCCTGCTGGTGGCGCTGGTCTTCAGCGGGCTGTTCTGGCTGGTGGTGCTGCTGAGCGACGCGGTGCTGAAAGTGGTGGGGATCGGCGCGATCGGGTGGCTGCTGGGGCTGGACCCGGTGCCCTGGCTGATCTGCGGCGCGGTGCTGGGGCTGGGGCTCGCGCTGGGCCACGAAATGCGCCACCGCCTGTCGCCGGAGCTGTTTCTGCGCCTGTTCAGGCTGCTGCTGCCGCCGGTGCTGGCGGTCAGCGCGGTGTTTCTGCTGGCGGTGCCGCTCAGGGGGCTGTCGAACCTGTTCGGCGCGCTCTCGCCGGCTCTGCTGCTGATGAGCCTGGCGGGGCTGGCGGTGGCGCTGATCGCGGCGGTGCTGGGGGCCTCCGATCTGGAGACCGCCGGCAGCCGGACCCTGCTGACAAGCGCCCGGCTGATGGCGCTCGTCAGCCCCTTTCTCGGGGCGCTGGCGGTGGTGGCCGTGGGCCAGCGGGTGGGGCAATACGGCTGGAGCCCGGTGCGGCTGACGGCGGCGGTGCTGGCCGGGCTGGTGCTGGCCTGGGGGCTGGCGCAGGCGCTTGCCGCCCCGCGCGCGGACTGGAAGGCGCGCATCCGCCGGGCCAATGCCACCCTCACCCTGGCCGGCATCGCCCTGGCCGCGCTGTGGCTCACCCCGCTGCTCGACGCCGAGCGGATCGCCGCGCGCTCGCAGCTGGCGCGCTTCGAATCCGGCCGCACCGCCCCCGAAGCGCTGGACCTCTGGACCCTCGCCCATGACTGGGGGCGGGCGGGCGAGGCGGCGCTGGCGCGCCTGTCCGACCCGGCCCATCCGCGCGCCGAGGAGCTGGCCGGACCGCTGGCCCGCCTGGCGGCGGCGCGCAATCGCTGGGAATGGCTGCGGGGGGAGGAGACGGCGACTTCTGCCGCGCGGCTGCTGGAGATGGTGCCGGTCTTTCCGCCCGGCGCCAGCCTGCCGGAAGTCCTGCTTGCCGACCGATTCGTGCGCACGCAGATCGCCGAGGCCTGCGCGCGCTCAACTCCGGCGGGAAACAGCGGCTGCCTGGCCTGGATTGGCGATTTCTCTGCCTCCCGGCGGGGGCAGGAAGTGCTGCTGCTCTTTCTCGACCACGGGGGTGACCTCGGGATTCGCGGCTATACCGCTGACAACGTTCCGCTTTCCACGCGCATCGTGGTGCCGTGGACGGGCCGGGGCAAGGCCGCGGAAATCATCGACCGGATCCGCTCCGGGGCGGTGCGGCCGGAGGAGGTCGGAGAGCCCGTTCTACTTATGGGAGAAGGCGCCATCCGACTGCTGGAAGATTGACCGGATTACCGTTTTGTTAACATTTTCGGGATAGCCTCTGCTGACGGCTCTGCGGGAGACCGGACGGATCTGCGGGAGACGGGAGCAAAGGTTCCGATGGAGTGACAGTTCGTTTGCACAAGGGCCGGTAGCGATCCCGGTCGGGCGTGCTGGTAGCGGCGTGCTGGTAGCGTTGTCGGTAGCCGGTGGGTAATGGGGTAATGGGAATGTGCACATGCACGGATTGATCAATCGTTCGCTCGAGACCTTTCTCAGGGCGACCTATGGCAACGAACTCTGGTGCCGGATCATCGAGGAGCTGGATGCGGGTATCGAGACGTTCGAGCCGATGTTCAGCTACGACGATGCGCTGATCCAGGCGGTGGTCGATAGCGCGGCCCGCTTTCTGGACAAGCCGCGCGAGGACCTGCTGGAGGATTTCGGCACCTTTCTGGTGGCCGATCCGCGCAGCGAGCGGGTGCGCCGCCTGCTGCGCTTCGGCGGGGTCGATTACGCCGACTTCCTGCACTCGCTCGACGACCTGCGCGGGCGCGCCCGCCTGGCGGTGCCCGACCTCGACCTGCCGGCGCTGGAACTGCACGAGATCGGCGAGGGCGAATTCACCCTCGCCTGCGAGGCCCGGCTGGAAGGCTTCGCCCATGTGCTGCTGGGGGTGCTGCGGGCGCTGGCCGACGATTACGGGGCGCTGGTCTTCATCGAACTGCTGGCGCGCCGGGAGGACATGGACTACCTCTCGATCCGCCTGCTGGAGGCGGGCTTTTCCGAGGGGCGCGACTTTTCGCTGGCGCTGGAGGCGGGCTGATGGCGCAGCAAGACGGAATCCGCCTCACCTACGAGGCGCTGGATCACATGATGCCGATGAACGTGGTGATCGACCTGGAGGAGAGGATCGTCCATGTCGGCCCCACCATTGCCAAGGTCTGCCGGGACCTGGACCCGGTCGGGCGCAACTTCTTCGAGGTGTTCGAGGCGCGGCGCAAGCGCCCCCGGGCCAACCTGCTCGATGCCTGCGCGCGCTACGGGCGCAAGATCTATATCCGCCTGCGCGACGAATACCGGACCACGCTGGTGGGCACGGCGACGGTGCTGCCCGACGGGCGGACCGGGCTGATCAACATGTCCTTCGGCATCGCTCTGGTCGATGCGGTGCAGCGCTACGAGCTGGCCGGCTCCGACTTCGCCGCTTCCGACCTGACGCTGGAGCTTCTCTATCTGGTCGAGGCCAACAGCAGCGCCCAGCGCGAAAGCGCGGCCCTGACCCGGCGCCTGTTCGGCGCCAAGCGCGCGGCCGAGGCGGATGCGGCCTCGGACATGCTCACCGGGCTGCAGAACCGCCGGGTGCTCGACCAGGTGCTGGAGAAGATGACCGCGCGCAACACGCCCTTTGCGCTGATGCACCTGGACCTCGATTTCTTCAAGGCGGTGAATGACCGGCTGGGTCACGCCGCGGGCGATGCGGTGCTCAGGGAGGTGGCGCGCATCCTCACCGAGGAAACCCGCTCCCAGGATACGGTGGCCCGGGTCGGCGGGGACGAATTCGTGCTGATCTTCGACCGGCTCACCGACCGCGACAAGCTGGCCCGGATCGCCCGGCGGATGATCGAGCGGCTGGAAGTGCCGATCCTCCACAAGGGCGAGGAGGCGCGCATCTCCGGCTCGATCGGCATCGTCACCTCGCCCGACTATGACCGGCCGGACGCGGCGCAGATGATGGAAGACGCGGATGCGGCGCTCTATGTCTCCAAGCAGCGCGGCCGGGCCTGCCATACCTTCTACGAGCCGGGCATGGAGAACGAGGACCGCGCCGAACTGGCCGAAGAGGCCCGCCAGGCCCGGGCCTGGCGGGCCTCTTCGGCCAGTTCGGCGCGGTCCTCGTTCTCCATGCCCGGCTCGTAGA
>JALWTH010000235.1 GCA_027082975.1 Paracoccaceae bacterium
GGGCTCTTGGCGCTGCGCACGACCGGCGTGGGCTTCATGATCGTGACGCTGATGTTTGCCCAGACGCTTTACCTGGTGATCCTCCATTTCGGCGCAATCACGCGCGGCGACGAGGGCTTTGCGCTCGCCGCGGGCGAGCGGGTGCTGGCCGGGCTCGACCTCGGCGCGCCGGCCACGCGCTACCTGCTCGCCTGGGCCCTGTTCGGCGCGGTGCTGCTGGCGACGCTCTTGCTGGCGCACAGCCGGCGCGGGCGGGTGCTGGTGGCGATCCGCGAAAACGAGCCGCGCGCCCGGATGCTGGGCTATGACACCTGGCGCCACAAGCTCGAAGCGGTGCTGATATCGGGCACGATCAGCGGGCTTGCGGGCGCGGCCTACGGGCTGCTGTTCGGCTATGTGGGGGCGTCGTTTGCGCAGGTGCCCTACTCGATCTTTCCGCTGCTCTGGGTGCTGCTCGGCGGCGCGGGCACGCTGCTGGGGCCGTTCGTGGGCACGCTGTTCATGTATTACCTGGCCGATATCGCCTCGGGGCTGACCGATGCCTGGATGCTGGTGGTGGGCCTGGCGCTGATCCTGCTGACGCTGTTTCTGCCCCGCGGCCTGCTGGGGAGCCTGGGCGAAAGGGGGGCAAAATGGCCGCTGTGAAGCTGCTGGAGACCCGCGCGCTCAGCCGCCGCTTCGGCGGGCTGAGGGCGGTGGAGGGGGTGGATTTCGCCCTGGAGCGGGGCGAGGTGCGCGCGCTGATCGGCCCCAACGGCGCGGGCAAGACCACGCTGGTCTCGATGCTCTGCGGGCGGATCGCGGCGAGCAGCGGGCAGGTCTTTTTCAAGGGCCGCGAGATCACCGCGCTGCCCGCCCACAGGCGTATCCGCATGGGCATGGCCTATACCTTTCAGATCACCTCGGTCTTTGCCGATCTCAGCGTCCATGAAAACGTGGCGCTGGCGGTGCAGGCGCGCCATGCGGGGAGCGGCCTGGAGGCTGCGACCGTGGCCGCGCTCGCGCGCGTCGGCCTGGCCGAACGCGCCGCACAGCGCGCGGGCGACCTCGCCTATGGCCACCAGCGCCTGCTGGAAGTCGCCATGGGGCTGGCCCAGCGCCCCGAACTGCTGATCCTCGACGAGCCCACCCAGGGGCTTTCGGATGGCGAGATAGACGCCTTCATCGCCCTGATAAGGGGGCTCGGGGCGCAGACCACGGTGCTGCTGATCGAGCACAACATCCCCGTGGTAATGGCGCTCGCCCAGCGGATCACGGTGCTGAATTTCGGGCGGATCATCGCCGAGGGCAGCCCGGAGGAGATCCACGCCAATCAGGAGGTGCAGGCGGCCTATCTGGGGGGCGGCGCATGATCCTCGAGATGAAGGGGGTGGATGCCGGCTATGGCCGGGTGCAGGTGCTGCGGCGGATGTCGCTCGCGGTGGCGGCGGGCGAGATCCTCTGCCTCCTGGGGCGCAACGGCGCCGGCAAGACCACGGCGCTGAAGGCAATCATGGGGCTGGTGCGGGCGCAGGCGGGCGAGATTTCGCTGAAGGGCGAACGCCTCGACCGGCTCCCGGCCTGGAAGGTGCCCGGGCGCGGCATCGGCTATGTGCCGCAGGGCCGGCGGCTGTTTGCCGAGCTCAGCGTGGCCGAAAACCTCGAACTGGGCCTGATGACCCGCCGCAAGGGCCGCGAGACCCGGGAGCGGGTGCTGGAAATGTTTCCGCGCCTGAGGGAACGGCTCGACCAGCCGGCGGGCTCGCTCTCGGGGGGCGAGCAGCAGATGCTGGCCACCGCCCGCGCGCTCTGCCTCGAGCCGCGCGTGCTGCTGCTGGACGAACCCACCGAAGGGCTGCAACCCTCGATGATCGCGCTGATCCGCGACGCACTGGCGGGGCTTGCGCGCGCGGGGGTGGCGGTGATCCTGGTCGAACAGCGCATCGACGCGGTGCTGGAAATCGCCGACCGGGTGGTTTTCGTCGAAAACGGCCGCGCCGCCCTCGCCACCAGCCCCGAAACGCTGCGGGCCGACGAAGCGCTGCTGCACCGCTATGTCGGGGTGTAGGCGGGCGGCCATAGCGATTTTTCGCAGAAAAATCGGGGGCGCGGGCCAGCCCCTCGCGCTACAGGTTCAAGCGAGGGGCCAGCCCCTCGCGCTACAGGTTCAAGCGAGGGGCCAGCCCCTCGCGCTCCCCGGGATATTTCCGAACAGAAGAAGAGAAATACCCGTGATGCGGCCCGTGGCTCAGGTGAGCTTGCGCAGCAGGTGCAGGAACATCGCCTGTTCGCTTTCTGTCAGCGGCGCGAGGGTTTCGGCGGTGACCGCGCGGGCGCGTTCTTCGAGCGCCTCGAACAGGGCACGGCCCTCCTCGGTCAGCGAAACGATGGTGCGGCGGCGGTCGGTCTTGTCGTTTTCGGTCTGCACCAGGGCGCGCTTGCCGAGCCGGTCCACCACGCCCTTGATCGTCGCCGCATCCATGGCGGTGAGCCGGCCCAGCGCGTTCTGGCTGAGCGCGCCCGCCTCGGCCAGCTTGGCAAGGGTGGCGAACTGCATCGAGGTCAGTTCGGGAATGGCGCGGGCAAACAGCGCCAGGTGCCGCTGCAGGGCGCGCCTGAGCAGGAAGCCGGCCTGATCGTCGAGCCGGTAGGGGGGGGTGGCGGTGTCTTTCTCGGCCATGTCGCTCATCACCTCGCTCATGTTTCAGGGTGGCGCAGTTTCAGGCTTCTGGCAAGAGCAGCGAGGCATCGCCATAGGAGAAGAAGCGGTATCTTTCGGCAATCGCATGGGCGTAGATTTCGCGGATCCGATCCATGCCCATCAGCGCGCTGACCAGCATCATCAGGGTCGATCTGGGCAGGTGGAAATTGGTCATCAGCGCATCGGTGGTGCGAAAGCGGTAGCCCGGGGTGATGAAGATGTCGGTCGCCCCCTCCCAGGGCGCGACGCGCCCGTCGGGACGGGCCGCGGTCTCGATCAGCCTCAGCGCCGTGGTGCCGACCGGGATCACCCGACCGCCGGCGGCGCGGGTGGCGTTGATCTCTTCGGCCGCGCGCGCCGAGACGCGGCCGCGCTCGGCATGCATCCTGTGGCGGGAGATGTCCTCGACCTTGACCGGCAGAAAGGTCCCCGCCCCCACATGCAGGGTGACATGGGTGAAATCCACTCCCCTTGCGGCCAGTCTCTCCAGCAGCACCTCGTCGAAATGCAGCGAGGCCGTGGGCGCGGCGACCGCGCCGCTGTGGCGGGCGAAAACGCTCTGGTAATCCTCGCGGTCGCGCCGGTCGGCCGCGCGGCGGGCGGCGATATAGGGGGGCAGCGGCATCTGGCCCACCTCGGCGAGCGCGGCATCGAGCCCGGCCCCGCCAAGATCGGCCCCGTCAAGGCTGAAGGCGATCCGCGCCTGCCCCTCGCTCTTTTCCACGAGGCGGGCCGAGAGCCCGGCGCCGAAGCGCACCTCCTGGCCCGCGCGCCACTTGCGCAGGGGCCTGGCCAGCGCCCACCAATCGCCCCCGCCCGCGGGCTCCAGCAGGGTGACCTCTATGCGCCCACCCTCTTCGCCGCCCGCCAGGACGCGCCGGCCAAAGAGGCGCGCGGGCAGCACCCTGGTATCGTTCAGCACCATGCGGTCGCCGGGGCGCAGCCAGTCGGCGAGGTTGGCCACCCGGTCATCGACCAGGCGCGCGGGTGTCGCCACCAGCAGGCGCGCGGCCCGGCGCGGGCGCACCGGGCGGGTGGCGATCAGCTCTTCGGGCAGGTCGAAATCGAAATCGCCGAGCGTCAGGGGCGCGGCGGCTGGGGGCCTGGCGGTCGGGTCTCTGTCAGCTGGGTCTCTGTCTGCCATGCGACTCACTCCGGCAGTTTCGGCGGCGGCTTGCGGAAAAGCTCACGAAACATCGCCGGGGTAAAGATCGAAAGCGGGTTGACGCTCACTTTCGGTTCGTCCGGCGTGCCCTTGAGCGTATAGGTAAAGCCGATCAGCCCCTCGCCCTTGCGGGTGAAGATCCTGCCCAGACCGTTGAGAAAGTAGATCGGCGACAGCACCCCGGAGAGGTCCATCTCGCCGCTGCCAAGCCGGTAGGTGCCGTCCATGGAAATGCCCAGCGAGGCCCCGACCGCGCTGCCGCTGGAAATGATCACCTCGCGCGGGGTCAGGCGGAAGCGCGCTTCGACGGTCTGAAACAGGATACCTTCCTGTTGCGCCTGCTCCAGCAGGCCGACCACCGAGATCGCCCCCAGCAGTTCCAGCAGCGCCGGGGCCGAAGAGGTGCGGATGCGTTCGATCTCCAGCTTGCCGTCATAGACCCCCTCGCCCGGATGCGGCGCCAGGGTCAGGGTCATCTCGCCGCCGCGGCTGGACTGATACACCCCGGCCGCCTTGAGCACCCCGCCCGCATCCTCGGAGCGGATGCGAAAGGCGGTGCCGGCGGCCTGCGGCGCCACCACGCCGGTGATGCGCGGGCCGCCATTGACCCGCGCGGCAAAGGTGCCGTGCAGCCCGCCGGCGCGGTCGAGGCTGGCGCTGAAGGCGGTGAGCGCGATCCCCTCGCTGACCTTGAGCCGGTCGAGGCGGATTTCGACCGGCTCAAGGT
>JALWTH010000236.1 GCA_027082975.1 Paracoccaceae bacterium
CTCGTCACCGCCGCCGAGGTCGAAACCGCAGAGGAAGCCGCGCCGGGCACGGTGCTCGACATCCGCGCCGACAAGCTGCTGGTCGCCACCGGCGAGGGCGCGCTGCTGCTCGCCGGGCTCCGGCGCGCCGATGGCAGCGCGGTCGAGGTGGTGGATTTCGCCAGCGTTGGCGACCGGCTCGCCTCGCCCGGCGCCGAAGAGCGCGCCGCCCTCGACCGGCTCGCCGCCGCGCTGGCCCCGCACGACGCCCACTGGCGCGCGCGCCTTGGCGAAATGCACCCGGCCCGCCTGGCCCTGGCCGGCGCGGGGGAAGGCGACGAGATTTCGCGCGAGGTCGCGCTGCCCGCGGGCGCCGACGCGCTCGACACGCTGGCCCGCTTCGCCCTGCGGCTGAGCGAATCCGAGGCGACCGACCTGGCCTTTGCCAGCCAAAGCACCGCCGCGCTGGCCCGCCCCGGCCATGCCAGCGCCTGGGTGCCCATGCGCGTGGACGGCGGCGGCGCGCAGCCTCCCCGCGACGGCACCTTCGCCTGCGACCTCGCCGCCCGCGCGCCCGAAATCGGCATCCTGCGCACGCCCGATATCGGCATCAGCGCGGCCGGCGGCGCCATCCCCGGCTGTGCGCTCACCCTCGCGATCGGCGCCGATACGGTGACGCTCTACGCCGACAGCGCCCGTATCGAGCCCGCCTGGCTCGACCTGATCGCGGCGCGGCTCGAAAGCGTGCTCTCGGGCGGCGACTGGCTGCCGGAAGCCGAGCGCGAACTGGTCCTCCACGGCTTCAACGACACCGCCCGCCCGCTCGACGGCCCGGCGCTGATCCACGAAGCCTTCGAGGCGCAGGCCGCGCGCACCCCCGACGCCGTGGCGGTGATCTTCGAGGATCAGAGCATCACCTACGCGGCGCTCAACGCCGCCGCCAACCGCGCCGCCCATGTGCTGATCGGCATGGGCGTCAGCCCCGGCCAGCCGGTCGCCCTGCATGTCCCGCGCTCGATCAACATGCTGGTGGGCGCGCTGGCGATCCTCAAGGCGGGCGGTGCCTATGTGCCCATGGACCCGGCCTTTCCGCCCGAGCGGCTGGCCCATTACCTCGCCGACAGCGGCGCCTCGGTGGTGGTCACCGACTCCACCCTCGCCGATACACCCCTCTCGGACAGCGATACCGCCAGCCGCCTCGTGCTCGACCGCGACCCCGGCCTCGCCACCGCGCCCGAGGACGACCCGGCCCTGCCGCTGGGCGGCGGCGACCTCGCCTATATCATCTACACGTCCGGCTCCACCGGCACCCCCAAGGGCGTCATGGTCGAGCACGGCAATGTCGCCAATTTCTTCACCGGCATGGACGAGGTGATCCGCCCCGATGCGGAAAATCCCGGCACCTGGCTCGCCGTCACCTCGCTGAGCTTCGACATCTCGGTGCTCGAGCTTTTCTGGACGCTGGCGCGCGGCTTCAGGCTGGTCGTCACCGGCGAGGAGGAGCGCACCGAGCTTGCCGGCCCTGCCGCGCATGGACATAGCGACCGGCAGATGGATTTCTCGCTGTTCTACTGGGGCAATGACGACGGGCCGGGGCCGAGAAAATACCAGATGCTGCTCGACGGCGCCCGCTTTGCCGACACGCACGGCTTCAGGGCGATCTGGACCCCGGAGCGCCACTTCCACGCCTTTGGCGGCCCCTATCCGAACCCGGCCGTGACCGGCGCCGCGGTGGCCGCGGTGACCAGCAATCTCGACGTGCGCTCGGGCTCCTGCGTCGCGCCCTTGCACCACCCGGCGCGCATCGCCGAGGAATGGGCGGTGATCGACAACCTCACCAATGGCCGCGCGGGGCTCGGCATCGCCGCGGGCTGGCAGCCGCATGATTTCGTGCTGCGCCCCGAAAACACCCCGCCGGCCAACAAGCCCGCCATGTTCGAGACGATCGACACCCTGCGCCGGCTCTGGCGCGGCGAGGCGGTCGAATTCCCGCTGGGCGACGGCAGCCCGCACGCGGTCGTCACCCAGCCCCGCCCGGTCTGCGAGGAACTGCCGATCTGGGTCACCACGGCGGGCAACCCGGACACCTGGCGCGAGGCCGGCGAGATCGGCGCCAACGTGCTCACCCACCTGCTGGGCCAGTCGATCGAGGAGGTCGGCGCCAAGATCGACATCTACCACGACGCCCTGCGCAAGGCCGGCCACGACCCGGCCGATTTCACCGTCACGCTGATGCTGCACACCTACCTCGCCGAGACCCGCGAACAGGCCCGCGAAGAGGCGCGCGGCCCGATGAAGGACTACCTGCGCTCGGCCGCCGGTCTGATCAGGCAATTCGCCTGGGTCTTCCCCGCCTTCAAGCGGCCCAAGGGGGTGTCGAACGCCTTCGAGCTCGACCTTGACGCGCTGAGCGGCGAGGAGCTGGAAGCGATCCTCGACTTCGCCTTCCAGCGCTATTTCGAGGATAGCGGCCTGTTCGGCACCGTGGAGGACGCGCTTGCCCGCGTCGAACAGCTCAAGAATATCGGCGTCGATGAAATCGCCTGCCTGATCGACTACGGCATTGCGCCGCAAAAGGTGCTCGCGGGTTTGCGCCCGCTGGCCGAGGTAGTGGCGCGGGCAAACGAGGAGGTCGCCCTGGCCGAGGACGATTTCTCGCTCGCAGCCCAGATCCGCCGCCACCGGGTGAGCCACGCGCAGATGACGCCCTCCATGGCGCGCATGATCGCGCTGAGCGGGGCTGCGCGCGGCGCGCTGGGGCAGGTGGGTCACCTCTATCTGGGCGGCGAGGCGCTGCCGGGCAGCCTCGTGCGCGCGCTCGAAAAGGTCACGCCCGCCCGGGTGACCAACATGTACGGCCCCACCGAGACCACCATCTGGTCAGCGACCGAGCCCGCCGCCCCCTGCCCCGGCACCGTCAATATCGGCCGGCCCATCGCCAATACCGCGCTCTATGTGCTCGACGCCGACGGCGCGCCCGTGGGCGTGGGCGAGGCGGGCGAATTGTGGATCGGCGGCGCCGGGGTGACGCGCGGCTATCTGGGGCGCGAAGACCTCACCGAATCCGCCTTTCGCGACGATCCGTTCCGGGGCGAGGGGCGGATGTATCGCACCGGCGACCGGGTGCGCCGGCGCCCCGACGGGCGGCTCGACTTCCTCGGGCGCGCCGACGGGCAGGTGAAGCTGCGCGGCTACCGGATCGAACTGGGCGAGATCGAGGCGCGGCTCGGCGCGGCGCTCGGGCCGGGGCGCGAATGCGTGGTGCTGCTGCGCGAGGACCGGCCGGGAGATGCGCGCCTCGTCGCCTACCTCACCGGCCCCGCGCCCGACGAAGCCGCCCTGCGCGCGGCCCTTGCCCGCGACCTGCCCGCCTACATGATCCCGTCGCATTTCGTGACGCTGGAGGCCTTCCCGCTGACCCCGAACCGCAAGATCGACCGCAAGGCGCTCCCGGCCCCCGGCGCGGCCGCCACCGCCGCCCCGGCGCAGGAATACAGCGCGCCCCGGGGCGAGGCCCAGGCCACCATCGCCGAGATCTGGTCGCGCATCCTCGGCGTGGCCCGGATCGGCGCGCGGGACAATTTCTTCGAGCTTGGCGGCCATTCCCTGCTGGCGGTGCAGGCCCATCGCGAGATCAGGGCCGCACTCGGGGCCGCAGACCTGTCGATCACCGACATCTTCCGCTTTCCCACGCTGGAGGCGCTTGCCGAACGCGTGGCCGGAGCGCAGAAGGCACCGGCACCGGACCGCGAGGCTCCCTCCCGCGCCAATGCCCGCGCCGAGGCCATGGCCCGCCGCCGCGCCATGCGCGCAAACCGCCGGCGCGGATGAGCGCGGCCGCGGCGCTGCAAGAGGCGGCCCGCTCCCTGCTGGGGCCGGGCATCGCCGTCTGCTGCCGCGAGATCGGCCCGGCCCCGGCGCCCCTCTACAGCGAGGAAGAAGCCGCCATCGCCCGCGCCGTGCCGGCCCGGCGCGCCGAATTCGCCGCCGGGCGCGCCGCCGCCCGCGCCGCCATGCAGGCGCTCGGCCATGCCCCCGCGCCGATCCCCATGGGCGGCGACCGCGCCCCGCTCTGGCCCGCCCCCCTCACCGGCTCCATCACCCATGCGGGCGGGCTGGCGCTCGCCGCCCTTGCCCCGCGCGCCGCATGTGCCGGCCTCGGGCTCGACCTCGAGCCGGATACACCGCTTGCAGACGACCTCTGGCCCGGCGTACTGCTCGAAGCCGAGCGCGCCTGGCTCGCCACCCGCCCGGCCGCGATCCGGGGCAATCTCGCCAAACGCTTCTTCTCGGCCAAGGAAGCCGCCTACAAAGCGCAATATGCCCGAAGCCGAAAACTGCTGGATTTCAGCGATATTTCAATATCCTGGAGCGAATCCGACGACACTTTCACCGCCCGCTTCGCCCGCCCCGTGACCCCCTTTGCCAAAGGCGATCACATATATGGACGGCAAACCACCAGCGGCGGGATGATCCTGACCACGGCTCTGCTATAGCCCAGAGCCCGCCAAGCTCACGCCCCTCTCCCGGCTCCATGGCAATTACACTTTTCCAGAAAACCGGAAAACCGGAAAACCGGAAAACCGGAAAACCGGAAAACCGGAAAACCGGAAAACCAAAACCCGTTTCGTGAAACGATGCAAGAAGAAATGTTCCTCTCCCCGACCATCTCCTGCCCCTGCCCCGGGCGGTTCTCCCGCGGCACCTGCCCCAAACACACCGCTGCCCGAAGCAGTACCGGAATATCGCCCGAAAGCTTCAAACCTGGAAATGGACTGTTTCCACACCGGGGCCGGAAAAATCTGGTTAAACCTTTGCGAAAAAGCTAGAATATCCCCGGTCGAAGGCTGCTGGGCGGGGGCGCGCCAGCGGGCGTGGTTGCGCCCGCCACAGGACCAGGATCAGGCAGATGGGTCAGTTTTCAACTCTGGACGACGTGCTGGGCGTGCTGCGCCGCCGCCTTGCGCTGATCATCGGGATCACCTTCATCGGCGCCGCCCTGTCGCTGTTTTATGCTACCAGCCTGCCGCGCCAGTACGAGACGACGGCGGTGCTGCAGGTCGAGCTTTCGGATCTGGCCGCCTCCGGTGCCGGCCAGTCGCCCGGCGCCCGGGTCAAGAACCGGCTCAACCTGATCACCCAGCAATTGATGGCCCGCGAGTCGATCCGCTCGGTGATCGAAGAGCTTGGCCTGTTTGCAGCCAGCGGCCTGCCGCAGAGCGAGCAGATCGCCCGCCTGCGCGAAGCGGTCGGCATCGAGCAGATCGTGGATCCCGGCGCCGCCTGGCGCCCGGACGCGGTGCCTTCGGGGCTGCGGATCACCGTGCGCTGGGGCGATCCCGAGCAGGCCGCCACCATCGCCAATACCTTTCTCGAGCGCATCCTGAGGCAGAGCGAGGCCCGCCGCCGCCAGCAGACCAGCGAGGCGCTGAGCTTCTTCGAGAGCGAAGCGGCGCGGGTCGGCGAAAAGATCGCCGCGCTGGAGAGCGAAATCGCCGCCTTCAAGCAGCAGAATGCCGACGCCCTGCCGGAAAGCCTCGCGGCCCTGCGCAGCCAGCTCGCCACCCTGCGCGAAACCGAGCTCGAAATCGACCGCCAGATCATCGGGCTCCAGTCCAATGCCGGGCGCCTGCGCGAAGACGCGCTGGCCCGGCAGGTGGCCGAGCTCGAGCAGCAGAAGGCGCTGGTCGCCGACCGGATCGCCCGGATCGAAGCCGCCCTCGCCGCCGCCCCCGAAGTGGAGCGCGAATACAGCCGCCTCAAGCGCGACCTCGCCCAGCTTCAGGAACAGCTCGGCGTCATCACCCGCCGCCGGGCCGAAGCCGAGATGGAACAGGCGCTGGAAAGCGCCCAGGTCAGCGAGCGCTTCGAGGTGCTCGAAGAGGCGCTGGTGCCCGAATACCCGGTCGCCCCCTCGCGCAAGAAGATCGCCGTGGCCGGGACCATGCTCTTCCTGCTCCTGGGCGCCGCCCTGGCGCTGGTGCTGGAAGTGATCAACCCGGCCATTCGCACCGCCGCCCAGATGGAGCGCGAGCTGGGCGTGGTGCCGATCGTCGCCATTCCCGACCTCGCCCGGGGCGGGCGCAGCGGCACCTGGAAGCGGCGCCTGGCCTGGCTGGCGGCGGCGCTGGCGGTGCTCGGCGCGATCGGCGCCGTGCTGTGGCCGCTGGTGCAGAAATCGGTGCAGAAATCCCTGCGCCTGGCTTCGGCAAGGCTGAGCGCCCGCGCGCGCCCCCGGCCCGCCGCGAGGGCCGCAAGACCGGCGCCGCTCCGGGTCATGGCCTCGGCCCGGCCCTCCCGCCCGAACGGCCGCCTCGGGCGCGGGATCTGAGCGCCTTCCCTTTTCCCTTGCCATGCCCCCGATTGCGCCCTATATGGCCCATTCCATGCGCGGCCGGCCCAGGCATGCCGAGTCGCGTCCATACCGACCCCAGACCAAGGAGACGGAAATGCCCAAGATGAAGACCAAGTCGAGCTGCAAGAAGCGGTTCAAGGTGACGGCATCGGGCCGGATCAAGTCGGCCCAGGCCGGCAAGCGCCACGGCATGATCAAGCGCACCAACAAGTTCATCCGCAACGCACGCGGCACCACCACGCTTTCGAAGCCTGACGAGAAGATCGTCAAGTCGATGATGCCCTATTCGCGCTGAGGAGACAGAGACATGCCCCGTAGCACACCCGGCCCCGTCACCCATGCCCGCCACAAGAAAGTCGTCAAGGCCGCCAAGGGCTATTACGGCCGGCGCAAGAATACCTTCAAGGTCGCGCGCCAGGCGGTGGACAAGGCCAACCAGTACGCCACCCGCGACCGCAAGAGCCGCAAGCGCAATTTCCGCGCGCTCTGGATCCAGCGCATCAATGCCGCCGTGCGCGCCCATGACGAATCGCTGACCTATTCGCGCTTCATCAACGGCCTTTCCAGGGCCGGGATCGAGGTGGACCGCAAGGTGCTGGCCGATCTCGCCGTGCACGAGCCCGAAGCCTTTGGCGCGATCGTCGATCGGGCAAAAGCAGCGCTGGCCTGATCCGCGCCATGTGAGGTAAACAGGAGCCGCCGGTGCCCAGCGCCGGCGGCTTTTCTTTCCGAGGGGGGAGACATGCGGATCGTGCTGTTCATCAACGGCCTCGTGGTGCTGTTCGTCGCCGCCCTGATGCTGCTCGTCGCCCTGCTCTTTGCCGAGACCCGCGGCCTGTTTGCCGGGGCTGCGGTGCTGGTGGGGATGATCGGCGGCGGGGTGGCCCTGGTGACGCGCGGCGCCGATCCCGGCAGCTTCACCCGCTCCGATACCTTTCTGGTGACCGCCTCGGTCTGGGTCTCGGCCTCGCTCGCGGGCGCGGTGCCGCTCTACGCCTGGGGGCTGAGCGCGGTCGATGCGATCTTTGAATCCTTCTCGGCGGCCACCACCACCGGCTCCACGGTGATGAGCGGGCTGGATACCACCGCGCGCGGCATCCTGCTGTGGCGGGCGATCCTGCAGGCGCTGGGCGGGATCGGCTTCGTCGTCGCCGGCATGGCGCTCCTGCCGGTGATGCGGGTCGGCGGGATGCAGCTCTTTCGCACCGAGAGCTCGGACCAGAGCGAAAAGCAGTTCGGCACCGCCCGCGACGTGGCCCTGGCCACGCTGGCGGTCTATCTGAGTCTGATCGCCCTGTGCATGCTGGCCTACCTGCTCGGCGGCATGTCGCCCTTCGATGCCGTGGTCCACGCCCTGACCACGCTTTCCACCGGCGGCTTTTCCAATTACGACGCCTCCTTCGGCCACTTCCAGAGCCCCGCCCTGCAATGGACCGCGACCCTGTTCATGCTGCTCGGCGGCCTGCCCTTCATGTGGTATCTGCGCATCATCCGGCGACGCGAATTCGCCAGCGAGCAGGTCTCGCTGATGCTCAGGAGCCTCGCGGTGGTCATCGCGGTGCTGACCGTCTGGCTGGTCTGGACCTCGGGCAAGGGGGTGGGCGAGGCCCTGCGCCTGGTCGCCTTCAACGTCATCTCCGCTGTCACCACCACCGGCTATGCGACCACCGATTACACGCTCTGGGGGCCGTTCGCGGTGGTGGTGTTCTTCTTCCTGACCGCCAGCGGCGGCTGCACCGGCTCCACCTCCGGCGGCGCCAAGGCGATGCGCTGGATCATCATGGCGCGCGCCATTGCCGCCGGGCTGCGCCGGGTGCGCTACCCGGACGGCGTCTTTTCGATCCGCTACGAAGGCCGGGTGGTGGAGGACGACGTGATCAACGGGGTGATGGCCTTTTTCACCTTCTTCTTTCTCAGCGTGGCGGTGATGTCGGTGGTGCTGTCGCTGATGGGGCTGGACATGGATACCGCGATCAGCGGCGCGCTGACGGCGATTGCCAATGTCGGCCCCGGGATCGGCGAGATCATCGGCCCGGCGGGCAATTTCGCCTCGCTGAGCGATGGCGCCAAGCTGGTGCTGGCCTTCGGCATGTATGCCGGGCGGGTGGAGATGCTGACCGTCTATGTGCTGCTGCTGCCGGCCTTCTGGAGCGACCGATAGGGTCAGGACCCATCAATCCCGCGCTCACAGTCAGGCAGGCGGGAGAAACGGCGCGGCCTTCATGCTGGCCGGGATCGGCACGCCGAGGCGGGCGAGGATGGTCGGCGCCAGAGCCAGCTGATCGAGCAGCACATCCGGCTCCGGCCCCCGCGCCGGGCCGAAATAGTAGAGCGCGAAATCCTGCTGCGCCTCCTCGTGCCCGCCATGATGCCCGCGCGCGGTCTGGCCGTGATCGGCGGTGACGATGATCTCGTAGCCCATATCGCGCCACTTGTGGACAAACGGCGCCAGCATCTCTTCCATGACGTGACAGGCATGCTCCATCTCGCTGCAATCATGCCCGAAGCGGTGGCCCATGGAGTCGAGCGTGCAGCTGTGCAGGATGCCGTAATGGAGCCCGAAGCGGGCGCAAAGCATGGTCAGGGTGGCAAACAGGTCCACATCCGAAGGCGTCATCTGGTTTGCCCCATCGGCGCCGGTCATGGTGTGGAAGCGGCCGTGATTGATGCTGTCGCTGCCCGGCTCGTCATATTCGATATCGCGCACCATGTCGAAGGGCGCGCGGTTGAAAAACTCGCTCCAGAAGGAATGCGCCACCGCCCCGGTCACGCCCCCCGCCCGGCGCACCTCGCTGAAGATGTCGGGCTGGCCGAGGCGAAACACGTTGCCATTGCCGGTGCAGCCATGCTGCTGCGGGCTGACGCCGGTATGGATCGAGGCATAGCAGGCGGCGGAGATCGAGGGCAGCACGCTGCGCATCTTCCAGCGCTGCGCCTCGCCCGCGGCTACCCAGCCTTCGAGATTGCCGAACAGCCGCGTCCAGTTCTGCCAGGGCACGCCGTCGAGGAGGATCAGGAGGAGCTTGCCCTGCATCTCAGTTCCCGGCGCTTTCCATCCGGCGGTTGGCAATCACGTCTTCGAGCCAGCCCAGCCGCATCTCCGGCACCGAGCTCAGCAGCAGGTCGGTATAATCGTCAAAGGGCGGGGCGAGCACCTCGGACTTGGGCCCGTAACGCACCAGGCGGCCCTGATACATGACCGCGATCGAGTCGGCGATGGCCTTCACCGTGGCAAGGTCGTGGGTGATGAAGAGATAGGCCACATCCTCGCGCTTCTGCAGATCCAGCAGCAGCTTGAGGATACCGTCGGCCACCAGCGGGTCGAGCGCGCTGGTCACCTCGTCGCAGATGATCAGCTTCGGGCGCGCCGCCAGCGCCCGGGCGATGCAGACGCGCTGCTTCTGCCCGCCGGAAAGCTCGGCCGGGTAGCGGTCGATGAAGCCTTCGCCCATCTCGATCTCGTCGAGCAACTCCTTGACGCGCTTGCGTTTCTCCTCTCCGCTGAGGCCGAAGTAGAATTCCAGCGGCCGGCCGATGATGGTGCCCACGGTCTGGCGCGGATTCATCGCCGTGTCGGCCATCTGGTAGATCATCTGCAGCTCGCGCAGGTCCTCGCGCGAGCGGCTTGCAAGCTCCGGGCTGAGCGCGCGCCCGGCAAAGGTAATGGCGCCCGCGCGCGGCGGCAGCAGCCCGGTGATGACGCGCGCGAGCGTCGATTTGCCCGAGCCGGATTCGCCCACGACCGCCAGCGTCTGGCCGGGATGCAGCGCCACGCTCACATCATGCAGCACGTCGAAGCCCGTGCCCCTGTAGCGGGCGGTGATATTCTCGACCTTGAGTACCGGCGCGCCCGCCGGCGGCTTTTCCTCATGGGTGATCGAGCGCACCGAGACCAGCGCGCGGGTATATTCCTCGCGCGGGCGGGTGATGATCTGCTCGGTGGGGCCGTATTCGACCATCTCGCCCATCTTCAGCACCATGATGTCATCGGATACCTGCGCCACCACGGCAAGGTCATGGGTGATGTAGAGCGCGGCCACACCGGTCTCGCGGATCGCTTCCTTGATCGCCATGAGCACGTCGATCTGGGTGGTCACGTCGAGCGCCGTGGTGGGCTCGTCAAACACCACCAGGTCCGGCTCCGGGCAGAGCGCCAGCGCGGTCATGCAGCGCTGCAACTGCCCGCCCGAGACCTGATGCGGATAGCGCGAGCCGATCCGCTCCGGCTCCGGCAGGCCCAGCGCGCGGAAAAGCTCGACCGCGCGCGCCTCGGCCGCGCGGCGGGAGAACCTGCCGTGGCGCACGGCCGCCTCCACCACCTGATCCATGATCCTTTTCGCCGGGTTGAAGGACGCGGCGGCCGATTGCGAGACATAGGTGACCTCGCTCCCGCGCAGCTTGCGCAACTCGCCGGGCGGGGCCTGCAGGATGTCGCGCCCGTTGACCCATACTTCGCCGCCGGTAATGCGCACGCCGCCGCGCCCATAGGCCATGGTCGCAAGCCCGATGGTGGACTTGCCCGCGCCGCTCTCGCCGATCAGCCCCAGCACCTTGCCCTTTTCCAGCGTGAAATCGACCCCGTGCACGATCTCGATATCGCGGGGCCGCTCGCCGGGCGGATAGATGGTGGCGCCGATCGTGAGGCCGCGGACCTCGAGGAGGGGAGCGCTCATCCGCGGCCTCCTTTCAGGCTGGTGGTGCGGGTCAGGATCCAGTCGGCCACGAGATTGACCGAGATCGCGAGCGTAGCGATGGCCACGGCCGGCACCAGCGCTGCCGGGATACCGTAGATGATCCCGTCCTTGTTTTCCTTGACGATGCCGCCCCAGTCGGCCTCGGGCGGCTGCACGCCGAGACCGAGGAAGGAGAGCGTGGAGACGAACAGCACCATGAAGATGAAGCGCATCCCCATTTCCGCGACCAGCGGGCTCAGCGCATTGGGCAGGATCTCGCGAAAGATCACCCAGCCGCGCCCCTCGCCGCGCAGGCGGGCGGCCTCGACGTAATCCATCACGTTGATATCCACCGCCACGGCGCGGCTCAGGCGATAGACGCGGGTCGCGTCGAGAAAGCCCATCACCAGCAGCAGGGTCAGCGTATTGACCGGCATCACCGAGAGCACCACAAGCGCGAAGATCAGGGTGGGGATCGACATGATCAGATCGACGAGGCGGCTCAGGATCTGGTCCGCCCAGCCGCCGATCACCGCGGCGGTGAAGCCGAGGATGGCGCCGGTCACGAAGCTGATGGCGGTGGCGGCGGTGGCGATGAAGATCGTCGTGCGCCCGCCATAGATCATCCGGGTCAGCAGGTCGCGGCCGATCGAATCGGTGCCCAGCCAGTGCGCGCGCGAAGCCGGCTCCCAGACATCGCCGACCACTTCGGTCATGCCGTAGGGCGCAATCCAGGGCGCGAAGACGGCGATGAAGAAATAGAGCCCGGTAAAGAACAGGCCGATCGCGGCGGCGGGGGGTATGCGCATCATTTCGGGTGCCTCAGGCGCGGATTGGCGAGGATCGAGACGATATCGGCGACCATGTTCAGACCGATATAGACGGCGGCGAAGATCAGCCCGCAGGCCTGCACCACCGGCACGTCGCGCTTGGAGACGTGATCGACCAGGTACTGGCCGAGGCCGGGATAGACGAACACCACCTCGACCACCACCACGCCCACCACCAGATAGGCGAGGTTTAGCATGACCACGTTGACGATCGGGGCGATGGCATTGGGCAGGGCGTGCCTGCGGATCACCTCGAGGCCCGAGAGCCCCTTGAGCTCGGCGGTCTCGATATAGGCCGATTGCATCACGTTGAGGATCGCGGCGCGGGTCATGCGCATCATGTGGGCGAGCACCACCATGGTCAGCACCGCCACCGGCAGGGCCACCGCCTGCAGCTTTTCGAAAAGGCTCATGGAGTCGTTGATCATGGCGACCGATGGCGCCCAGCCCAGCTTGACCGCGATGAAGTAGGCCAGCACATAGCCGAGCAGGAATTCGGGGATGGAAATGGTGGTCAGGGTCAGCGCGCTGATCAGCTTGTCGGGCCAGCGGTCGCGAAAGCGCACCGCGATCAGGCCCAGCGCAATCGCCAGCGGCACCGAGACCACGGCCGCGCAGGCGGCGAGAAACAGGGTGTTCTTCAGCCGCCTGCCGAGGCTTTCGGCGATGTCGGCGCCATTGGTGAGCGCGGTGCCGAGGTCACCCTGAAGGGCGGAGAAGAGCCACTTGAAATAGCGGGTAACGGCGGGCTCGTTGAGCCCCAGCTGCTCGCGCAGATTGGCCAGCGTCTTCTCGGTGGCCGACTGGCCGAGGATCGACTGGGCCACGTCGCCGGGCAGGATCTGGGTACCGGCGAATATCAGCACCGAGGCGGCAAACAGCAGCAGGATGCCCAGCGCGAGGCGCTGGGCAACCAGTTTCATCACCGGATGCATATGCCCGCTCAGGCCTCGACCCAGCAGCGCTGCATGGCGAAGTGATCCATAAGCTCGCCATTGGGGTCGTCCTCGTAGCCCATCACCCGGGTGCTGATGGCGTCAACGAAGTCGTTGAACATCGGCAGGATCAGCCCGCCCTCGTCGCGCAGCATCCGCGCCATCCTGGAGTAAAGCTCCTTGCGCTTTGCCGGGTCCAGCTCGGCCTTGGCCTCGATCAGCATGGCATCGAATTCGGGCCGCTTCCACTGGGTATCGTTCCACTCGGCGGTGGAGAGATAGGCGGTGGAATACATCTGGTCCTGGGTCGGCCGGCCGGACCAGTAGGAGGCGCAGAAGGGCTTCACGTTCCACACTTCGGACCAGTAGCCGTCGCTCGGCTCGCGCTTGACCTCGAGCGGGATGCCGGCGGCCTTGGCGCTCTCCTGGAACAGCTGCGCCGCCTCGACCGCGCCGGGGAAGGCCGCGTCGGAGGTGCGCAGGATGATCGGGCTGCCGTCATGGCCGGATTTCCTGTAATACTCGGCGGCTTTCTCCGGGTCGTATTCGCGCTGTTCGATGGTGTCGTCAAACAGCGGATAGGCGGCATTGATCGGGAAATCGTTGCCCGCCGAGCCATAGCCGCGCAGGATCTTGTCCACCATTTCCTGCCGGTTGATCGCCAGCTTCAGCGCCATGCGCAGGTCATTGTTCACGAACTCGTCGGTCTCGATGCGCATGATGAAGACATAGTGCCCCCGCCCCGAGACATTCTTGACCGTGAGATTGGGGGCGCGGTCCAGAAGCCCGGCGACCTTGGGATCGACCCGGTTGATCATGTCGACCTGCCCCGATTGCAGCGCCGAGGTGCGCGCGGTGGCGTCGTTGATCACCAGGATCTCCACATTGTCGGCATAGCCGCGGTTTTCGTCCCAGTCGTTGGGGTTGCGCTTGAAGGCGGTGCGCACGCCGGGCTCGTTGGACTCGATCATGTAGGCGCCGGTGCCGATGCCGGCATTGGGGTCGTCCTTGCCGCCATTGGGCTGGATCGCCAGGTGGTAGTCGGCCATCAGATAGGGGAAGTCGGCATTGGCCTGGCTGAGGGTGATCGACACCGTGTCGCCCTGGATCGCCATGCTCTCGATGCCCTTGACGATCCCCTGGGCGCCGGATTTGGCCTCGTCGCCGGTATGGCGCTCGATGGTGGCGACCACGTCTTCGGGGGTCAGGGTCTTGCCGTTGTGGAATTCGACCCCCTTGCGAATCCTGAAGTGCCAGGTCTTTGCGTCCGGCGAAGAGCCGACCTCCTCGGCCAGGCGGGGGACGATTTCGCCGCTGGGCGAGACATTGACCAGGTGATCGGTCCAGCAGCGCAGGATGCCGTGGGTCGCCTCGGAGGCGACCAGCGCCGGATCCAGCGTATCGGAGCTGGCGCCGCCGGAAAGGCCGGCCCGGAGCGTGCCGCCGCGCATCGGCCCGGCGGCCCGGGCGGCGCTGGCAAACATGCTGCCCGCGGCGGCGGCGGAGACCCCCATCGCCGTGGCGCGGCCCACGAATTCGCGGCGCGACATCTTGCGCGCGGCAACGCGGCTTTTCAGATATTCCAGTTTCTCGTTCATTTTCCTCTCCCGTTTTCTCCCGTTTGTCCCCGCACCCGCTGGCAGGGTTGCAATTTGTGCCAACAGGGTCGCGTATCGCCCCCCGATCGGCAAGGTTTTTCTCGGAAACGCCCGAAGAAGTGACCAAATGCCGTCCCCGGCAATCCCTTGCTGGCAGCTTTCGAGAATATCATGGTGCTACCTTCCCATGCCCCGAGCCATGCTTCGGGGTAGAAAAACGACGATTCGGGGCGCATTTGCGAAGTGGTTTGGTGCGCAACGGGCGCTCGCCGGGGTGGGCCTGGCTGCGCCAGGGTGGTGCCGGGGTGGTGCCAGGGTGGTGCCAGGGTGGTGCCAGGGTGGTTCCGGTGATCGGCCAGCGATCGGGCACAGGCCATGGCTGACCGCGCCGGGAGGCGCGGTCAGGTCTTTTCGGCCGGGTTCGGCTCCGCTTCGCCGTCAGAAATTCAGCGAAATATCCCGGTGATCGGCGCTGCAGCGGGCCATGTAGAGGGCCTGCTCGCGGGTGAAGCGCTCCTGCGTGCGCATCCCCAGCGTGTCGCGCAGCGCGGCGAGATAGGCCTCAAGCTCCGGCGTCAGGGTGCTCGCTGCCTCGCTGCGCCATTCGGCCTGGGCCTCATAGGCGGCCATGGCCTTTGCATAGGCCTCAAGCGCCTTGTCGAGCTTGGGCGAGCGGCCCTTGAGCGCCTTGCGCGCCTTGCCGAGCCACTTCTTGATCTCCCCCGTGCCCTTGACGACCCGCACCTCGCGCTCGAGCGCCTTGAGCGCCTCCATCGCCTCCTTGGGCGGCAGGGTCTCGATCTGGTCGCGCATCTCCTCCAGCGGCGCCTTGAGGGCGGCAAAGGCGTCGTTGGCCTCCAGCACCGACAGCACCTTGTCCACGGACTGATAGGAGGTGTCGGCGGCGCGGCGGTAAGCGTTGCGCGCATCCGTCTCGGCCCTGGTCAGGGCGGCGAAATTCGCGTGCACCTCTTCCCAGCTCTCCGGGAAGGAGCCCTTGAGCCGCTCGACCTCGGCCTGAAGCGCGGCGATGCGCGCCTCAAGCGCGGCCCGCTCCTCGGCCTGGGCCGCGTCGCGCATCCGGCTGGCATCGGTCGAGATCTCTTCGATCTCGGCTTCGGCCTCGCGGATCTGCTTTTCGATCCGGCGCACGACCAGAAGCTGCGGGCGGTATTCGGGCGCCGCCGCCGCGACCGCATCGGTGGCGTCGAAGGCCTCTTGCAGCCTGGCCACCGCGTCGGCAGCGGCGCCAAAGCCCTTTTCCAGATCGCCGCGCAGCTCGTCGGGCAGCACCGAGAGGTCAAGCCCCTGCGCCCGGGCGATGGCGTCCTGCACCTGGCTGCTCGCGGCGAGCTTTTCATGCACATACTGATCGACGCAGGCCTGCAGCTTGGGGTTGCGCGGCGGCGGCGAGGTCTCCGAGAGGAAGTTGACCCGGTTGGGCAGGTAGTTGACCAGTGGCGGGTAGTAGCCGACGATCCCGAGCGCGGTGAGCTGCAGCAGGATGAAGGGGATCACCCCCTTGTACATCTGCACCGTCTTCACCGCCGCCGGCGCCACCCCGCGCAGGTAGAACAGCGCAAAGCCGAAGGGCGGGGTCAGGAAGCTGGTCTGGATGTTGAGGCCGATCATCACCCCGAGCCAGACAGCGGTCACGTTGGCCGCCGGGTCCGCCAGCAGGATCGGCGCCACGATCGGCACCACCACCACGGAAATCTCGATGAAGTCGAGAAAGAAGCCGAGGATGAAGATCACCGCCATGACCACCAGGAACTTGGTCCAGAAGCCGCCGGGCAGGCCGTTGAGAAACTCGCGCACAAGCTCCTCGCCGCCAAAGGCACGGAAGGCGGCGGTGAGGATCGCGGCCCCCATCAGGATCACGAAGACCAGCGAGGTGGTCTTGGCGGTGTCCTGCATGACTTCGTGCAGGGTATTCTGGATGCGCAGCACCCGGATGCCGCTCCAGAGCAGCGCGGTAATGGCGCCGAGCGAGCCGATGATGCCGAGCCAGATGCCGAACATGTCGGAGCCGCTCTGCACCAGCTTGATGTTCATCGGGTAGTTCTGCACCGCATAGCCCAGCAGGATCACCGAAGCGATGCCCAGAAGCGCCGGCCAGTAGCGGCCCCGGTCGCCCTCGAACAGGCGGTAGCCCGCCATGACCGTGGCGCCGACCGCGCCGATGGCGCCGGCCTGGTTCACGGTGGCGACGCCGGTGATGATCGAGCCCAGCACGAGGAAGATCAGCGTCAGCGGCGGCACCAGGGTCAGGGTGACCTTCTTCCAGAAGTCGAGGCCGTATTTGCCCTCGAATTTCACCGCCGGCGCCGCGCTCGGGCGCAGGATCGCGAAGATCAGGATATAGGCCATGTAGAGCCCCACCAGCACCAGCCCCGGCACCAGCGCGCCGAGGAACATCTCGCCGGCCGAGGTCGAACCCACGTCGAAGACCGAGGGCATCGAGACCTCACCGGTGGCCTGCTTGTAGAGGATCTTGCGCAGGTTCAGCGCCTGGTCGGTGGCGCTCGAAAGCTGGTCGGCGAGGATGATCAGCACGATCGAGGGCGGGATGATCTGCCCCAGCGTGCCGGAAGCGGCGATGGTGCCCGTGGCCAGCGGCGTGGAATAATTGGAGCGCATCATCGCCGGCAGCG
>JALWTH010000237.1 GCA_027082975.1 Paracoccaceae bacterium
AATGCAAAGATCGAGCCGGCGCGAAGAGATGTCGCATCCGGCGAAACAAGTGTGTATCATGGGCCTGTCCTTACTTGTTCACGGCCTCGGGGCGCGCCCCCGGGCCAACCAACAGTTCGGATTGGGCGCTTCACCCAAGGGCGGGGGCCGTGCTCCACACGATCTCTAACGATCCAGTATCTGACGGCCTCCCGCCCAACACTCCGATAACACGAAATCAACGAACAAGTATTTATGCCAAGATGAAGAGGAGGTTTGACCCGTATGGCGGTTTGGTCCATGAGAGGGCATGGCCAGATCTCCCTCTTTTGTCTGCAACGAATGCGGCGCGACTTCGCGCAAATGGTCCGGGCGGTGCGATGCCTGCGGGGCGTGGAACTCCATCACCGAGGAGGCGCCGCTTTCGGCAGGTCCTGCCTCGAAATCGCTGGGCAGCAGGCGCGGCGCGGCGATAGCGCTCACCGACCTTGCCGCCCGGGAGGACCCGCCGCCGCGCCGCGCCAGCGGGATCGGGGAGCTTGACCGGGTGCTGGGAGGCGGGCTGGTGCCGGCGAGCGCGATCCTGGTGGGGGGCGATCCGGGGATCGGCAAGTCCACGCTGCTGCTGCAGGCGGCGGCCGGCTTTGCCGGGCGGGGGGTGAAGACGCTCTATGTCTCGGGCGAGGAGGCGGGCGCGCAGATCCGCATGCGCGCCGCGCGCCTTGGCGTGGCCCGCGCGCCGGTCAGCCTCGCCACCGCCACCAATCTGCGCGACATCCTGACCACGCTGGAGGCGGAGAAGCCCGGGCTGGTCATCATCGATTCGATCCAGACCATGTGGGCCGATCATGTGGAGGCGGCGCCGGGCAGCGTCAGCCAGGTGCGCGCCGCCGCCCATGAGCTGACCGCATTCGCCAAGCGGCGCGGGGTGAGCGTGGTGCTGGTGGGCCATGTGACCAAGGAGGGCCAGATCGCCGGCCCGCGGGTGGTGGAGCACATGGTCGATACGGTGCTCTATTTCGAGGGCGAGCGGGGGCATCAGTTTCGCATCCTGCGCGCGGTCAAGAACCGCTTTGGCGCCGCCGATGAGATCGGCGTGTTCGAGATGACCGGGGCCGGGCTTGCGGAGGTCGCCAACCCTTCGGCGCTGTTTCTGTCCGGGCGCGAGGCGCCGGCGCCGGGCAGCGTGGTCTTTGCCGGGATCGAGGGCACGCGGCCGCTGCTGGTGGAGCTGCAGGCGCTGGTCGCCCCCAGCCCGCACGCCCAGGCGCGCCGCTCGGTGCTGGGCTGGGATGCGGGCCGGCTGGCGATGATCCTGGCGGTGCTGGAAGCGCGCTGCGGCATTCCCTTCGCCGGGCTCGATGTCTATCTGAACGTCGCCGGCGGCCTGAAGATCCGCGAGCCTGCCGCCGACCTTGCCGTGGCCGCGGCGCTGCTGAGCGCGCGCGAGGATGCGGCGCTGCCCCTGGGCACGGTGGTCCTTGGCGAAATCAGCCTCTCGGGCGCCCTGCGCCCGGTCAGCCAGACCGAAAGCCGGCTGAAGGAGGCCGCCAAGCTCGGCTTCGGCGCGGCGATTTTGCCACAGGGCAGCAAATTCGGCAGCGATCACGGGCTCAGCGTCCAAAAAATGCCCGATTTGGCTGGTTTTGTTGGCGAAATCTTCGCAGCAGGTTAAAAGGCGCCGCAAAGGAGCCGATGAGGACGATACGGACATGGATGGATTTACCCTGGTAGATGGCGGCGTGGCGCTGGTGATACTGGTCTCGGCGATTCTCGCCTATGGCCGCGGCTTCGTGCGCGAGGGCATGGCCATTGCCGGCTGGGTCGTGGCGGCGATCCTGGCCTACATGTTTGCCCCCCGGGCAATGCCGCTGGTGCGCGAAGCGCCGGTGGTGGGCGAATTTCTCGACAATTGCGAACTGGCGATGATCGCCGCCTTTGTCGCCGTCTTTGCGGTGGCGCTGGTGGTGGTGAGCCTGTTTGCGCCGCTGTTTTCCTCGGCCATCCAGCGCTCGGCCCTGGGCGGGATCGACCAGGCGCTGGGCTTTGTCTTCGGCGCCGTGCGCGGGGTGCTGCTGGTGGTGGTGGCGCTGGTGGTCTATGACCGCCTGGTGGCCACGCAATCGGTGCCGATGATCGACGACAGCCGCACCGCCAGGATCTTTGCCCGCGCCCAGGAGCGGATCAACGAGCGGATCCCCAGCGATGCGCCGGGCTGGATCATCAGCCGCTACACGACACTGGTCGCGACCTGCCAGGAGGGCGGCTGAGCCGGGCCGGGCGCGGTAGGCGGCGATAGCGCAGATTCCCCCTGAAGCACCGGAAATCTGCCGGAAATACGCATTTCCCCTGCATTTGGCAGGGGTGCTGGCGCCAGCTTGGATATAATGTCGCGCGCGAGGGACGATATTCGACAAGAAATTGAAAGGAAGCGCATGATTGTCTTTTCCCGGATTGCAGGCTTTGCCATCGCCCTCGCCCTGCCCGCCACGGCGCCGGCACAGGCACAGGCGCAACTGGCCCCCTCCTGCGAAAGCGCCAACGGCTATTCGCTGAGCGCCGCCGAGCAGCTGATTGCCCAAGGCGATGCGATCATCGTGCAGGTGCCCGATTGCAGCCAGGTCAATCTGATGATCTGCGAGGATGCCGAAGCGCTCTACAGCCAGGCCGCCCAGCATGTGCAGCAGGTATTCTTCGACGCCAAGGGCGAGGGCTGCACATATTGCGATATCGGCCGGATCGGCTCGGTCGCCCGCCTGCTGGCCGACCGCGAGACCTATTTTCGCCAGAACCTGAGCCGCGATGTCTCGCTCAGCGCGGTCTGGAACGACTGGCAGACCTGGAGCAACACTCCCACCTGCCAGGCGGCTGGCAACCCGGTCGTGGCGCCCCCGGTCCTGCCCAACCCGCCCGCCGGCCCGGCGCTGTGCCAGTCCCGGGGCGGCTGGCCGAATTCCCGCCTCGATGCGGGGCCCGGCCTGCGCATCCCCGGCGTCGCGTACCAGAACGAATGCGAAGGCCGCTGCGACCAGAACGACTGGTGCCGCTCCTATGACTTCGACGCCAATAACGGCGTCTGCGTGCTGTTCGACCGCAAGAAAGACGAGGCCGGCCTGCTGCCCGCGCCGCAGGGATACGCGCATTTCGACTGCGACGGGCGGCGTTGAGGCGCGCGGCGGCGGTGGGGGGCGATTTTTCTGCGAAAAATCGGGCCCGGCCGGCAGCGGCGAACAGGCGAAACCCGATAACAGATGAACAGCGGAGCCAACATGTTTGCCAGAACCTTTCTCGCCACGGCCCTCGCGGCCGGCCTTTTCGCCACGCCCCTCGCCGCCCAGAGCGGCATCCCCTGGTGCGAACGCGCCGGGCAGAATTCGCTGCAGCAGGCCTATGCGCTGATCGACAAGGGGGACGACATCCTCGCCCAGCTCAGCGATTGCGCCCAGGTCAACCTGATGGCCTGCGAGGAAGCGCTTGGCTATTACAAGGAGGCCGAGCGGCAGGTCGCCGCGGTTTTCTTCGAAGCTAGGGGCGAGGCCTGCACATATTGCGATATCGGCCCGATCGGCGATCTGGCCAGCGAACTGGCGATCCGCGGCGATCAGTTCACCCAGGCGCTGAACTGGGACGTGGACCTGCGCGGCATCTGGGACGACTACCAGAACTGGCGCGATGCGCCCTATTGCGACCGGCCGGCCAGCGCGCCGCCGCCGCCAACGCCTCCCGCGCCTCCCGCGCCCAATCCCTCCCCGGTTCCGGCGCCCTCCGGCTGTGCCTTCACCGATGAAACGCCCGGCTATTTCCTGCCGGATACCGAAGGCCCGGACCTGCAGCAGGTCAGCCCCGAGGAGTGCCGCGCGATCTGCGACGCCAATGCCTGGTGCCGCTCCTACACGCTCAACCGCGCGGCCCGGGTGTGCCAGTTCCACAGGCAGACCGGCGCCGAAGTGGCGCTGCAGGATGCCTTCAACGACCAGATCAGCCATTTCACCTGCCTTGGCCGGTAGGCCAGCAGGCCGCAGAAAGGATCCCCCATGCCCCGCCCCATCCGCCCGCTTGCCGCCGCGCTCACGGCCCTTCTGACCGCCACCGTGCCGCTCTCCGCCCCGGCCGCGCCCAGTTGCGCCGAGGCCAACCAGGCGGAGATGAGCGAGATCAGACAGGGCCTCGCCCAGGCGAAGAAATGGCTGAACGGCAGGTTCGGCACCGGCTGGATGGCCGGCAATCTGGATTGCTACATCGACAGCGCCGCCCGCCAGGCCTGCACCTCGGCGAGCGAGTTTTCCACCATGGCCGCCGAGCGCGGGGCGAAGATCGTGCAGCGGGCCGCCGCTTCGGGCTGCTACAGCTGCGTGCCCGGCGAGCTCTGGGACATCGCCTATGCGCTCGACGACATCGCCAACAGGCTCTGGCGGCAGAACTTCCGGTCGGGGGGCGATGTCCTGCTGACGGAATTGCTGCACAACCACGTCAACGGCATCACCGAATGCAGCGCCGGTACGGGGCAGGCAGGCCAGGGCGGCCAGACAGGCCAGGGTGGCCTGCCCCCCCTCACCCCG
>JALWTH010000238.1 GCA_027082975.1 Paracoccaceae bacterium
GCTTCTGGCCGCGGCCCTGCCCGCGGACCTGGCCGGGCGCGGCGCCGATCTGGGGGCGGGCTGGGGCTATCTGGCGCGCGCGGCGCTGGCGCGGGGCGCGGTGGCGCGCCTCGACCTGGTGGAGGCCAGCCACGCGGCGCTCGCCTGCGCGCGCGAAAATGTCGCCGACCCCCGCGCCGCCTTTCACTGGGCCGATGCGCGCGACTGGCGGCCGGCGGAGCCTCTGGACTTTGTGATCACAAATCCGCCCTTTCATGCCGGGCATGCCGGCCGGCGCGGTGAGCCGGAACTGGGCGCTGCCTTCATCCGCGCCGCCGCCGCCATGCTGGCGGTGCGCGGCCGGCTCCTGCTGGTGGCCAACCGGCACCTGCCCTATGAGGCGGTGCTGGCGCAGGCCTTTGGCCGGGTCGCCGAAATCAGCGCGCCAGGCGGCCCGGACCGGGGCTTCAAGCTGCTGGAGGCAACAAATCCTCGCCGCAAGCGGGCGAACATGCGATAACCCTGCCCAAAGCGCGGGAATCGAGGGACGACATGAGCTTTTCCATCAAGGGCAAGACGGCGATCGTCACCGGCGCGGCCAATGGGGTCGGGCTGGCGATCGCGCGCCATTTCGCCGCCCAGGGGGCGCAGGTGATGGGCGCGGACATGGACGAAAGGCGCCTGATCGAGGAATTCGGCGAAAACCCGGAGGCCGGCCACGCTGACCCGGAGAACGGCGGCAGCCTGCGCTACTTCGCCGGCGATCTGCGCGAGAAGCTGACCATCGCCAACCTGCTTTCGGCGACGATCGACGCCTTTGAGCGGATCGACATTCTGGTCAATGCCAGCCGCCAGGTGCTGACCACGGATGCGCTGGACTGCCAGGACAGCTCGGTGGAAACGCTGCTGGAGCAGAACCTGCTCTCGGGTCTGCGCCTGAGCCAGCAGGTGGCGGCGCGGATGATCCGGCAGGGCGAGGGCGAGGACGAGGAAGAGGCGCGCCCGCGCGGGGCGATCGTGAACCTCTCCTCCATTGCCGCGCGCCGGACCCGGCCCGAACTGATGGGGCTTTCGGTGGCCTCGGCGGCGCTGGAGCAGGCGACGCGTTCGCTGGCGGTGGCGCTGGCGCCCTACCGGATCCGGGTCAATGCGGTGGCCTTCGGCTCGGTGATGAGCGCCTCCCTGCGCGACGGGTTGCGCGAGGCGCCCGGGGCGCGGGGCGAGATCGAGGAGGGCACGCCGCTCGGGCGCATCGCTGCCGCCGGCGAGGTGGCCGAGGCGGCGCAGTTTCTGGCCTCGGACGGGGCCGGGTTCGTGACCGGGCAGGTCCTGTGCGTGGATGGTGGGCGCGGGCTGGTGGATGCGGTCTCCGTGCCGCTGCACTGAGGCGCGCGCGCGGCGGGCGGCGATTTTTCGCAGAAAAATCGGGCCTCCGGCGGGAGTATTTGGCGAAAGATGAAAGGCTAGGGCGGCATGGAGGAGGGGATGCAGGAGGAGAAGCGGCAGGCTTCGGCGTGGTTTCGCGCGCTGCGCGACCGGATCGTGGCGGCGTTCGAGGATCTGGAGGCGCGCGCGGGGGGCGCGGCGCCGGCCGGGCGGTTCGAGGTTCGCGAGACCGAGCGCGATGGGGGCGCCGGTGGCGGCGGGCTGATGAGCGTGCTGCGCGGCGGGCGGGTGTTCGAGAAGGTGGGGGTCAACTTTTCCGAGGTGCATGGCGCGCTGGGCGCGGCGGCGCGCGAGGCGATGGCGGCGCGGGGCGTGCCGGGTATCGGCGAGGATCCGCGTTTCTGGGCCTCGGGGATCAGCCTGGTCGCGCATATGCAGAACCCCCACTGCCCCGCCGTGCACATGAACACCCGCATGTTCTGGACCCCCGGCGCCTGGTGGTTCGGCGGCGGGGCGGATCTCAATCCCTGCATCGAATATGCCGAGGACACGGCGCATTTTCATGGCCGGATGCGCGCGGCCTGCGATGCCCACGATCCGGGCTATTACGCGCGCTTCAAGGCCTGGGCGGACGAGTATTTCTTTGTGCCCCACCGGGGGCGGGCGCGGGGCGTCGGCGGGATCTTTTATGACGATCTGAACAGCGGCGACTGGGCGGCGGATTTTGCCTTCAGCCGGGCGGTGGGCGAAGCGTTTCTGCCGGCCTTCCTGCCGCTGGTGGAGCGGCGGATGGGGATGCCCTGGGGCGAGGAAGAGCGCGATATCCAGCTGGTGCATCGCGGGCTCTATGCGGAGTACAACCTGCTCTATGACCGCGGCACGAAGTTCGGGCTGGCCACGGGCCATGACCCCGAGGCGGTGCTGATGAGCCTGCCGCCGCTGGCGAAGTGGCCATGAGCGGGGCGGCGGTGAAATGCGCGCTCGTGACCGGGGCGGCGCGGGGGATCGGGCTGGCCTGCGCGCGGGCCTTTCTGGCCGAGGGCTGGCGCGTGGCGATGGTGGACCGGGATGCGGACGCGCTTGCGCGCGCCGTGGCCGGGCTCGAGGGCGCGCTGGCGGTGGAGGCCGATGTGTCGGTGCCCGCGGATGTCACGCGCATGGTGGGCGAGGTCGTCGCCTGGGCCGGGCGCATCGACGCGCTGGTGAACAATGCCGGGGTGGCGGATTTCCGCCCGATCGAGGAGACCGACTTCGCGCTCTGGCGCGAGGTGATGGAGACCAATCTGGACGGCGTGTTCCTGTGCTCGCAGGCGGTGGCGCCGCTGATGGGGCGGCCGCGCGGGGCGGGCGGGGCGATCGTCAATATCGCCTCGATCTCGGGCCTGCGCGCCTCCACGCTCAGGGTGGCCTATGGCACTTCCAAGGCGGCGGTGGCGCATTTGACCCGCCAGCAGGCGGTGGAGCTGGGCGAGGTCGGCATCCGCGCCAATGCGGTCTGCCCCGGCCCGGTGCGCACGAAGCTGGCGGCGGCGGTGCACAGCCCGGAGATCATCCGGGCCTATACCGATGCGATCCCGCTGGCGCGTTCGGGCAGCGAGCGGGAGATTGCCGATGTGGTGGCGTTTCTGTGCTCGGACAAGGCGAGCTATGTGACCGGGCAGGTGATTGCGGTGGATGGCGGCTTCGAGGCGGCGGGGGTGGGCCTGCCGGCCCTGCGCGCGGCGCGTGCGGCGCGGGGCGAATGAAGGGCGCGACCGCCCGCAGCGTTTCGAAGCGGCCTGGCGGTCGGGAAGACGGGTCGGGAAGGCCGATAAGCCCCGCTACGGTCGGGGGCATCGCCCTCCATCGCTTCCATCGCTTCCATCGCCCTCCATTGGTCCCGGAAACCGCTCCTGAAAACCGGCCCCGGAAACCGGCCCTGCCTGGGCTGAGGCCGGGCGGAGGTCCGGGGGCGGCTCTCGGTCTCGATGCGCCATGCCGCGCCCTATTGCTGCACCCTGGTCCAGGTCAGCCCGTCCGCTTCCACCGTGTTCTGGCTGGTGGCGGTGATCTGCGTCCGGCCGCTTTCGGGGGTGAAGGGCTGGCAATTGCGGTTGTTCGCGTCGCAGATCTGCTTGGGCTCCCAGTCATAGGGGGCGTATTCGAGCGCGATCACGTTGCCGCCATCGGTCACCACGTCGGCGGCCCAGCTGCCGGCGATATTGATGGTCAGGTTCGGGTATTGCTCCTGGCTGACATAGCTCATGTCGTCGGCATAGGCGACGGCCACCTGCACCGGGCTGCCATCGACCGTGGCGGTGGTGGTCCAGATGCCGAGCAGGAACTGCTCCGCTTCGGTCAGCTGGTGGGTGCCGGGGGGGGCGCCGGTGCCGGCCGGGACGGGCGCCGGGTTGTTGCCCAGGGTCTGGTCGCCCTCGAAGATCATCTGCGAAGCGAATTCGGTCATCTCGTAGCACATGGTGATCGAGGCATCGTCGGGCGAATACCAGGCATTGATGTCGCCGCAATCGCGAAACACCACCTCGACATTGCGCGGCCAGGCGAACATCCGGCCGAGGAAGTTCACGACATTGGCCATGTCGCCGCTGTCGCCCAGCAGCGCCTTGATCGCGCGCCCGGTATCGGTGCTCGGCCGCTCGAAGCGCACCGAGAGCGTGCCGCCCCCGGCACTGCCCGGCTGGCGCATCACCGTTGACAGGATCGCGTTCCAGGCGTTCAGCCGCTTGGCGTAATCTTCCTGACAGCGCTGCTTGGTCGCGTCTTCGAATTCGACCAGCCGCGCAAGATCCTCGTATTCCGGCGGGTTCGAGGCATAGAGCAGGCAGAAGGAATTGCGGAAGCGCTTGAGGCCGGGCGCGTGCTCGTCCTGCCAGGACTCGGCGAGGTCCGACTCCATGCTCTGCACCCCGGCATAGAACCAGAACAGCGAGGCATATTCGGCCGCATCGGAAATGGCCTGCGCGAGCGTCGGATTGGAGCCGTCCCCCTTGGCGATCGTGCCCAGAACGATGGCGGAAAATTCATCGGCCACGTCTTCTTCGGGCCCGGTGGCGGGCAGGCCGGTTTCGCCGATCAGCGCGTGGCCGAGCTCGTGAAAGAAGATGCCCAGCGTGGTGCCGAGGATGACCTTGGCCTGATAGGCCTGCTCCGGGCTGCGCTGCGGCG
>JALWTH010000239.1 GCA_027082975.1 Paracoccaceae bacterium
CCGCAGCGCTGCGACCGGCATCGGGGGGCCGCCAAGGGCGGGCGACGAGGCGATTGACTGCGCGGGCGGGGGCCTTGCGCCGGGGATCGTGGATATCGGCGTCAAGATCGGCGAGCCGGGCGAGCGGCACAAGGAGAGTTTCCGCACCGCAGGCACCGCGGCGGCTGCCGGGGGCGTCACCACCATGGTGATGCGCCCGGACACCACGCCCGCCATCGACACGCCGGAAACCCTGGCATTCGCCAGCGCGCGGGCGCGCGAGGCGGCGCCGGTCAATGTCCACGCCATGGCCGCGCTCACCAAGGGGCGGGCGGGGGCCGAGATGGTGGAGATCGGCTTTCTCATGGATGCCGGCGCGGTGGCCTTTACCGATTGCGACCGGGTGGTGGCCGACACACGGGTCTTTTCCCGCGCGCTCACCTATGCCGCGAGCCTCGGCGCGCTGGTCATGGCCCATCCGCAGGAGCCGGGCCTGTCGCGCGGGGCCTGCGTGACCTCGGGCAAGTTCGCTACCCTGCGCGGCCTGCCCGCCGTCTCGCCCGTGGCCGAGCGCATGGGGCTCGAGCGCGACCTGGCGCTCATCGAGGCCACCGGCGCGCGCTACCATGCCGACGCCCTTTCCACCGCCGCCGCCCTGCCGGCGCTCAGGCGCGCGCGCGAAGCCGGGCTCGATGTCAGCGCCGGGGTCAATATCCACCACCTGACGCTGAACGAATTCGACGTGGGCGAGTATCGCACCTTCTTCAAGCTCAAGCCCCCCCTGCGCAGCGAAGACGACCGGCGCGCCATGGTCGAGGCCGTGGCCGAGGGGCTGATCGACGTGATCTGCTCCATGCACACGCCGCAGGACGAGGAAAGCAAGCGCCTGCCCTTCGAGGAAGCCGCCTCGGGCGCGGTGGGGCTGGAGACGCTCTTGCCGGCGGCGATGCGGCTTTACCATGCGGGCGACCTGAGCCTGCCCACGCTCTGGCGGGCGCTGAGCCTCAACCCGGCGCGCCGCTTCGCCCTGCCCGGCGGCAGCCTCGCCCCGGGCGCACCGGCCGATCTGGTGCTGTTTGACAAGGACGCGCCCTTCGTGCTCGACCGCTTCAAGCTCAGGTCGAAATCCAAGAACACCCCCTTTGACGAAGCCCGGATGCAGGGAAGGGTGCTGGGCACCTGGGTTGCGGGCAAGCGGGTCTTTGCCGCGCCATGATCGAGCAGGCGCACAAGGCCGACCTGCCGGCCATCGCCGATCTGTGCCTGCGATCCAAGGCGCATTGGGGCTATGACGCCGCCTTTCTGGAGGCCTGCCGGGACGAGCTTTCGCCCGGCGCCGATGCGCTGGGGCCGGGCCTGGTGGTGTGGCGCGCGGAGGGTATCGACGCCATGGCGCAGGTCACCGTTGACGGCGACAGGGCCGAGCTCGAAGCGCTGTTCGTGGCGCCCGAATCCATCGGCAAGGGGCTGGGCCGGGCGCTGTTTCGCTGGACGCTGGATCACGCGGCGAAAATGGGCGCCCGCTCCATGTCGGTGACAGCCGACCCCTTTGCCGCACCGTTTTACGAGCGCATGGGCGCGCGCCGGACCGGGCTGATCCCGTCAGGCTCCATTGCCGGGCGCATGTTGCCGCGCTACGAAATCCCCGTCCCTCCCCCGATGTCATGAGGCCCCATGCTGCAATTGCTGCCTGAGATCACCACCCCCCCGGCAACCCTGGCGTTGGTGGCGCTGGGCGCCTACCTGCTGGGATCGGTGCCGTTCGGGATCGTCATGGCGCGGCTGTTCGGGCTCGGCGACCTGCGCGCCATCGGCTCGGGCAGTATCGGGGCGACCAACGTGCTGCGCACCGGCAGCAGGCTCGCGGCACTGCTGACGCTGATCGGAGACGCGGGCAAGGGCGGCTTTGCGGTGCTGCTGGCGCGCGCCTTCATCGGCGCGGATGCGGCGGAGCTGGCCGGGTTGGCGGCGGTCCTTGGCCATTGCTACCCGGTATTCCTGCGCTTTCGCGGCGGCAAGGGGGTGGCGACGTGGTTCGGCACGCTCTGGGCGCTCTCCTGGCCGCTGGGGCTGGCGGTCTCGGCGACCTGGCTGGCGGTGGTGGCGGTCACCCGCATCTCCTCGACCGGGGGTCTCAGCGCCGCCGCGCTCTCGCTGCTCTGGGGCTGGTGGCTCGCAGCCGACGTTTCGCTCTCGCTCCTCGCCGCGCTGGCGGTGCTGATCTTCTGGCGCCACCGCGCCAATATCGCCCGGCTGCTGGCCGGAGAGGAGCCGCGTATCGGCTCCTCAAGCGGCAAAGCATAGCGCGACCCGATGTCGGAACCGGATCGCGCCACCGAATTTCCTGTCAGCGGTTGGCCATGGCCTCGGTCGCCGCGGCGGTGCGCCGGGTGTTGTGGTAGATGCCGAGGCCCAGATACATGAAGCCGCCGACAAGGACCACATAGAGCGCGCCGCCGATCAGGACGGCAAGCCCCGCGAGGATACCGCCATTGTTGCTGTCCATGGATACCATCACTGCGCCAATGAGCACGCCGAGTATCATCAGGATGACGACAACCGTGATCAGCTTGTCCAGGGCATTGATGAAGAAATCACGCATAATTTTCTCCTGCAAAACGTGTTGAGTGCCCGCAGGCTGCGACAGGTGGTCGCATATTGCAAGCATTTTCTCGCGGGGGTGAGCAGGGAAAGCGTCAGCGCCAGTCGAAAAATCCCGCTCCGGCGCGCCCCAGCAGATCGCGCGCCAGCGCCGCGCCCATGGCGGCGGCTTCGCTCACCGGGCCGCTGAGCGCGCCGGCAATCGCCTCGCTGCCATCGGTGCGCAGGATCTCGCCGCGCAGGCGCAGGGTGGAGCCGTCGAGCTCCGCCAGCCCGGCAATCGGCGTCTGGCAGGAGCCATCAAGCGCGGCGAGAAAGGCCCGCTCGGCGGCAAGGCGCTGGCCGGTCTCCTCGTGGTGAATGGCCGCGAGCAGGGCGGCAGTGGCGCTGTCACTCGCGCGGTGCTCGATGCCGATCGCCCCCTGGGCCACGGCGGGCAGCATTTCGCCCGGGTCAATGGCGCTCCTGGGCACATCCTCCATCGACAGGCGATTGAGCCCGGCCATGGCGAGGAAGGTGGCTTCGGCCACGCCTTCGCCGAGCTTCTTCAGCCGGGTCTGCACATTGCCGCGAAACTCGACCACCCTGAGATCGGGCCGCCGGTTCAAGAGCTGCGCGCGCCGACGCAGGGACGAGGTGCCCACCGCCGCGCCTTCGGGCAAATCGGCGAGCCCGCCATGGCGAAGCGAGACAAAGGCATCGCGCACATCCTCGCGCGGCAGGTAGGTGTCGAGCACCAGCCCCGCGGGCTGCTCTACCGGCATGTCCTTCATCGAATGCACGGCAATGTCGATGGCGCCCGACAGAAGCGCCTCTTCGATCTCTTTCGTAAACAGCCCCTTGCCGCCGATCTCCTTCAGCGGGCGGTCCTGCACCCGGTCGCCGGTGGTCTTGATGACGTTGATGGCAAAGGCCTCTTGCGGCAGGTCGAAGGCATCCATCAGCCGGGCGCGCGTCTCATGCGCCTGGGCAAGGGCGAGGGGCGAGCCGCGGGTGCCGATCCTGAGCGGTCGGGCGGGGCTGGGCAGGGCGGTATCCATGCCCCCGTTTAGCCGCGTCAAATCGGCGTGGCAACGGCTGTCTGCTTGACTTCCTGCCGCAGAGGGGAGAGCTAGGCGGCAGCGAAAGGATTGCCAGATGACCAGGAAGCCGCCCAAGAAGCTGCTGCGCGCCCTCGCCGGCGAGACCCTGCCGACCCCGCCGATCTGGATGATGCGCCAGGCCGGGCGCTACCTGCCCGAATACCGCGCCACGCGGGCCAGGGCCGGCGATTTCCTGTCGCTCTGCTACACGCCGGAACTGGCCGCCGAGGTGACGCTGCAGCCGATCCGCCGCTTCGGCTTTGACGCGGCGATCCTGTTTGCCGATATCCTGCTGGTGCCCCAGGCGCTGGGGCTGGAGCTGTGGTTTGCCGAGGGCGAGGGGCCGCGCCTTTCGACGGTGACGACGCCGGGCGAGGTAGCGGCGCTGAAGCCGGCCGATGCGATCCACGAGCGCCTCGCCCCGGTCTATGAAACCGTGCGCATCCTTGCGCGCGAACTGCCGGACGAGACCGCGCTGATCGGCTTTGCCGGCGCGCCCTGGACCGTGGCCACCTACATGATCGCCGGGCGCGGCACCCCGGATCAGGGCCCGGCGCACGCGCTGAAGGCCGCCGACCGCGCCACTTTCGACGCGCTTCTGGCGCGCGTCACCGCGGCGACGATCGAATATCTCTCGGCCCAGATCGAGGCCGGGGCCGAGGTGGTGAAGCTGTTTGACAGCTGGGCCGGCTCGCTCAAGGGCGCGGATTTCGAAGCCTATGCGCTGGCGCCCGCGCGCGAGATCATCGCCGCGCTCAAGGCCCGCCACCCCGGCGTGAAGGTGATCGCCTTCCCGCGCGAGGCGGGCGCGGGCAAAGCCCGCAT
>JALWTH010000240.1 GCA_027082975.1 Paracoccaceae bacterium
CCCGCCTCGGTGTTGAAGCGCCAGATGCCGTGGATCGGCCAGGGCGAGCGGATCAGCCGCAGGCTGGGCGCAAGGGTGAGCCGCGCGCGGATCAGCGCATCCGGTGCCAGCGCCTGCAGCCGGGCGGGATCGGCGGGCAGGGTATCGGCGGCGTGAAAGCTCTCGCGGATCGCCTGTTCCAGCCGGGCCACGTCAGGCAGGTAGCCGAGGCTGGCGGCGGGCTTGAAGCCGCGCAGGAAGCGCGGGAAATCGGCGCCATAGAGGGCGAGGATCGGGCTTGTGGGCGGGTGCCGGCGCAGGAAGACTCCGGCCATGGCCTTGAAGAACTCGTCTCCCACCAGCTTGCGCACCACCGGAAAGGCGACTTCCAGCGCCTCGGTCAGGCTGACGGCGACATTGTTGCGGTAAACGTCGAAGCGCTTGCCCGCCGGAGCGCCCTCTGCGTCCACGAGGCCCGCGGGCACCGGGGCTTCCGGGTCCAGCAGCGCGGCGCGAAAGGCGGTCTGGTCCACGCTCATGCGGCCACGCCCCGCAGGCTCTGCGCCGCGCGCGCGGCCTCGCTCTCGAGCACCGGCCATTCGGGCACGTCGGCATCCCACTCGATCAGGGTCGGGCGCGGGCCGGCGCGGGCGATGGTGTAGTCGTAGAGCGCCCAGACCGCGCCCGCGACCCTGTGGCCGTGGTCGTCGATCAGCAGCGGGCGGCCGCGCTCGTCCACGTCTTCGGCGTGCCCTCCCAGGTGGATTTCGCGCACCAGATCGAGCGGGAAGGCGTCGATATAGCCCTGCGGGGTGAAGTCGAGATTGGTCGCGGAGATGAAGACATTGTTCACATCCAGCAGCAGGGCGCAGCCGGTGCGCCGGGCGATCTCGCGCAGGAAATCGGGCTCGGCCCATGTGCTTTCGGCAAAGGCGAGGTAGGCGGAGGGGTTTTCCAGCATCATGCGCCGGCCGAGCGCCTCCTGCACCTCGTCGATATGGTCGGCGACGCGCTGCAAGGTGGCATTGGTATAGGGCAGCGGCAGGAGGTCGTTCAGATAGGCGCCCGCATGGGTGGACCAGGCGAGATGCTCGGAAAAGGCGGCAGGCCTGAGCCAGTCGTTGAGCCGGGCGAGGCGGGCGAGGTGGCCCCGGTCAAGCCGCCCCTCGCCGCCGATCGAAAGCCCGACCCCGTGCAGCGAAATCGGCAGGCGCTCGGCGAGGTGGCCGAGCTGGGCGACCATGCGCCCGCCTTCGCCCATGTAATTCTCGGCGTGGATCTCCAGAAGGCCGACGCTGCCGGGATCCGCCATGATCTCGGCGAAGTGCTGGGGCTTGTAGCCGACCCCGGCGCCGGGCGGCAGGCGGAAGTCGGCGCTGGGCGCGGTATCGGGCATCGGCTCTCCTCGGCTTCTCCCGGCCGCATGCGGGGCCGGGAGTCGTCACATGTGAAAAGGCGTCTGCCTCAGGACGGCAGGTCGCGATCCAGCGGCTCGAGGCTGCCCATGCGCGGGGTGCCGTCGGCCATGGCCGGAAGCTCCATCGTGGTGCAGGTGCCGGCGGGCACGGCCTTGAAGGCATTGCCCTGGTAATCGACGGTCGAAGTGCCGGCGCAGGTGGTGCCGGGGCCGGCCTTGCAGTCGTTTTCGCCGGCCATGGCGACGCCGTAGCACTTTTCCATTTCGCCGGCATGGGCCGCGGTGGCGCCGATGGTGACAGCGGCGGCGACGGCGCCGACAACGGCGAGGGTCTTGGTATGATATGACATGTGGTTTCCCTTTTTCGTCTTTTCGTCCAGGTTGGTCTATCGCGCAAGCGATGGGAGAGTGCTAGCGGTGCCGACAGTAACATTCCACTAACAGGAGCGTGTATAACGTTCCTGTGATGGAAGGTGAGGCCGGGCGGCACATGACGCGCAAGGATGCTGGTCGCTCCATGGCCCCACGGGGCGCGGGTAGGGATTTCCTGACTGTTTCCCGGAGAAACGCCTTGCTAACGTCGGGGCGCTGAAATGCCCGGGCCTGCTCTGGCAAACCCGGAACGCCCGGGATTTTCGCCATTTGACATTTTGGAGGAACGCGGAATGATTGCACGAATTCTCATGGTGATTTCACTGGTACTGGCAGCCGCCTCGATGCCTGCCGTCGCCGGGGAGCGGGTGAAACCGATGCGGCTGAAAGAGCTGCCAAGGCCCCTCTCCGCAGCGATTGTCCAGCGGTTGCGGGACATGGGGATCAAGCCGAATGGCAGCATTTCCTACGCCTCGGCATCCACCGAGAACTGCCCCAGCAATTGCAACGATACTTCCGGGGGCGGTTTCTGCTATTGTAGCCCGGACAGCGAAGGGAAGTGCCCCTCTGGAACCGAAAAGGGCGGATCGCCCGACAATGAATATTGCAAGGTGCGCATGCCCAAGGCTGGCGGCAATACGGGGGAGGTCTTCGGCGGCAACCTGCCGAGAAAGATCACCATCGAGTGGTGAGCCGGCGTCATTGCGCGGCAATACAGGCACAGCCTGACGAATCGCAATCAAGCCCCGCCCGGCGACGAACCGGGCGGGGCTTCTGACGGATCGGGGCCGGGCGGCCGGGATCAGGCGGCAGCGGCGCCGGCGCGGGCGAGGTCGGGCGGGGTGGCCTCGGCTGCGAGGCTTTCCAGCACCTCGGCGAGCGGCAGGGTGCGGGTCTGCTTTTCGCCCAGGCGGCGCAGCGTCACGGTGCCCTGTTCGACTTCGCGCGCGCCCACGGCGAGGATCACCGGCACCTTGGCCAGCGAGTGTTCGCGCACCTTGTAATTGATCTTCTCGTTGCGCAGGTCGGCCTCGGCGCGGATGCCGGCCTCGGTCAGGCGCCGGGCGACTTCCTCGGCCCAGTCATTGGCGTCGGTGACGATCGAGGCCACCACCACCTGGCGCGGGGCGAGCCAGAAGGGCAGCTTGCCCGCATGGCTCTCGATCAGGATGCCGATGAAGCGCTCGAAGCTGCCGAGCGTGGCGCGGTGCAGCATCACCGGGCGATGCTTTGCGCCGTCCTCGCCGATATAGCTGGCATCCAGCCGCTCGGGCAGCACGAAATCGACCTGCAGCGTGCCGCATTGCCAGTCGCGCCCGATCGCGTCGGTCAGCACGAATTCGAGCTTGGGGCCGTAAAAGGCGCCCTCGCCCGGGTTCAGCCCGAAATCGCAGCCCGCGGCCCGGGTGGCGTTCATCAGGGCCTGTTCGGCCTTGTCCCACACCGCATCGGAGCCCGCGCGCACATCCGGCCGGTCGGAAAACAGCACCTTGAACTCGGCAAAGCCCAGATCGCGGTAGATCTGCGACAAGAAGTCGATGAAGCGCGCGGTTTCGCTCTCGATCTGCGCTTCGGTGCAGAAAATATGCGCGTCATCCTGGGTAAAGCCGCGCACCCGCATGATCCCGTGCAGCGCGCCGGAGGGCTCGTAGCGGTTGCACGCGCCAAACTCGGCCATGCGCAGGGGCAGGTCGCGGTAGCTCTTGAGCCCCTGGTTGAAGATCTGCACGTGGCAGGGGCAGTTCATGGGCTTGAGCGCATTGACCGACTTTTCGCGGGCATGTTCCTCATCGACCTCGACGATGAACATGTGCTCCTGGTATTTCTCCCAGTGGCCCGAAGCCTCCCACAGCTTGCGGTCCACCACCTGCGGCGTGTTCACCTCCACATAGCCGCCGCGGGTCTGCATCCGGCGCATGTAATCCTGCAGCGTGGTATAGATGCGCCAGCCATTGGGGTGCCAGAAGACCTGGCCGGGCGCTTCCTCCTGCATGTGAAACAGGTCCATCTCGCGGCCCAGCTTGCGGTGGTCGCGCTTGGCGGCCTCTTCCAGCATGGTCAGGTGCTTCTTCAGCTCCTGACGGTTGCGAAACGCCACCCCGTAGATGCGCTGCAGCATCGGCCGGCTCGAATCGCCGCGCCAATAGGCCCCGGCCACGCTCATCAGCCTGAAGGCATCCGCCGGCACCTGCCCGGTATGAGCGAGATGCGGGCCGCGGCACAGGTCCTGCCAGTGGCCATGCCAATACATGCGGATCGGCTCGCCCTCGGGGATCATGCCCACAAGCTCCACCTTGTAGGGCTCGCCGTTTTCCTCGTAATGGCTGAGGGCGCGCTCACGCTCCCAAAGCTCGGTGCGCACCGGATCGCGGGCGTTGATGATCTCCTTCATCTTCGCCTCGATGGCGCCAAGGTCCTCGGGGGTGAAGGGCTCTTCGCGGTCGAAATCGTAATAGAAGCCATGCTCGATCACCGGGCCGATGGTCACCTTCACATCCGGCCAGAGCTCCTGCACCGCGCGCGCCATGATATGGGCGGCGTCGTGGCGGATCAGCTCCAGCGCCTGCGCCTCGTCCTTCATGGTGTGAATGGCGATGGTGGCATCTTCGCCGATCGGCCATTGCAGATCCCAGTGCCGGCCATTCACCGTGGCGCTGATCGCCTTCTTGCGGAGCGAATTGGAGATATCGGCCGCCACCTCGGCGG
>JALWTH010000241.1 GCA_027082975.1 Paracoccaceae bacterium
AGCCTGTCCCAGGCCGCCCAGGGCACCGGGCCGGCGGGGAAGGCACTCGAGCAGCTGCACCTCTCTGCCACCGATCTCGCAAAACTGCCGATCGACGAAAAGCTGACCACCATCCAGGACGCCATCCGGAAATACATCCCCACCGCCCAGCGTGCCGCTGTCGCCTCCCAGATCTTCGGGGCGAGCCTCGTTTCCAAGGTCAATACCAGCACCTCGGCCCGGATCCGCGGGCGGCCTGGGGGCGAAGGTGGGGTGATCGTGTGCGACCAAGGAGATCTCGCGCTTTCACTGGCCGGCGATGAGGGGCTGATCCATACGCTTGAGGGGGGCCTCGCTCGCGCCGGTTGCGGTGTCAGGCCGCCTTCTTGTCCGATTTCAGCTCCGCAACGACTTCCTTGTGCGGTGCAACGGCTTCTTCGGTCTTGGCTTTTGCCAGGTTCAGCAACTCGCGGGTATTGGCGGCGGTGGCTTCGATGGCAGAATGGGCATAGGCGGTAATGCTTTCCTTGACGATGCCCAGCAGTGCCTTGTCGAAGGCCAGAACGCCTTCGAAGGTCTTCTTGACGCTCTCGGTCAGCTTGACGGTGGTTTGCTGCACCACCTTGGCATGGGTCGCTTCGGTGGTCTTGGTGGCTTTTGCAGCGGGTTCTTTCACGGTCTTGGCCATTTCCTCTCTCCAGAAAGGGATGGCGATTGTTTGATGGGGCCTATATGGAGCGCCGATTGCCGCATTGCAGAAAGATTCATGTTGCGACACGGCGTCACCTGTTTTCAGGTGCCGTATGGCAGGTCAATCGAAGAGAATTCCGAAGAAAAAAAGGCGCCCCGATCAGCGACCCCAGCACGGCGCCATTGATACGGATGAATTGCAGATCGCGCCCTGCCGCGCTTTCGAGGCGGTCGATCAGATCGGCGCTGTCCCATCCGGCGATGGTGCCGCTGACATGGGCCGCCAGCGCCGGGCGCAGGCCTGCACAGCTTCGACCAGCGGGCCCGAAAATCTTTCGGGGTCGCTCTCCAGCCGGTTTGCGATCCTGTCCTGAATGGTGCCGATCAGGCCGGCGCCGAGGTCTCGAAATCACGGCGCGGCTCGGGCTCTTCGGTCCCGAGTTCCTGCACCACCGAGATCGCCCCATCGACAAGAAGCCCGGCGATGCGCCGGTCCACCGTCGAGGCGATCCACCAGCGCGAACGCTCCTGAACCAGCTTCACCATCATGTCCCGGTCCTGGTCGATCGCGACCTGGACGCGCTCCAGCGCCGCATCGAGGATTTCGCCATGCAGGGCTTCTTCAGCAAGGCCGAGACCTCGCGCGACATCGCCGCGCTATCTACTGCCTCGAGAATGCCCTGCTGCAGGAACGCGGCGGATTTCGGCGCCAGTTCAGTACCGATTCCGCTTTTGAACACGGCGGCCAGAACATCGGTGATCTGGCGGGTGATGAACCGGGCATTGTCGCGTTCTGCCAGCCAGTCGGACAGGCGCGCGGCGAGGTCGATCTCTTCCAGCTCGCCGCGCAACTGGGTCCTGAGCTAGGCTCAGGACCCATCAATCCCGCGCTCACAGCGGCGCAGGCGCGAAATATCAGGGGTTTTTTGCCCGCCGGACAGGGTGGGTCCCCTTTCCAAGGGCAAAAGGCCCCTGAGATGAAGCGCCTGCACCGCCCTGCGGGTCCGGCGGATTTGCTCCCTGAATGCGTTGCAAGTCCTTGAAATAGCGCCACTATTCCTGCGGTCTTGCGCCTGTTCAGGAAGCAAATCTGCCGGACTGTGAACGTGGGATTAATGGGTCCTGAGCCTAATCGTCCGGCTGGGCCATGACCTGCCCCCTCAGAGATTGCGCAATTCGCGGCGCAGGATCTTGCCGACGCCGGATTTCGGCAACTCGTCCAGCCAGGTGATTCGGCGCGGTACCTTGTAGGCGGTCATCTGCTTGCGGCAATGCGCGATGATGTCTTCGTCGGTCACTTCCGCGCCGGGCTTTTTCACCACAAACACCGCAACCGCTTCGCCCGATTTTTCATCCGGCACGCCGATACAGGCGCATTCGGCCACGCCCTCGACCTCGGTCACCACCGCCTCGATCTCGTTTGGGAAGACGTTGAAGCCCGAAACGATGATCATGTCCTTCTTGCGATCGACGATACGCAGAAGGCCCGCCTCGTCGAACACGCCGATATCGCCGGTGCGGAAATAGCCGTCTTCGGTAAAGGCCTCGCGGTTGGCCTCGGGCTTGTTCCAGTAGCCTTCCATCACCTGCGGGCCCTTGACGCAGATCTCGCCGCGCTCGCCGATGGCCACCGCATTGCCGTCATCGTCGAGCAGCCTGACATCGGTGGAGGACACCGGCAGGCCGCAGGAGCCGGTGAACTCGCGCATGCCCATCGGCACGATGCTGACCAGCGGCGAGGTTTCCGACAGGCCGTAGCCTTCGGTGATGTGCATGCCGGTGATCTTCTTCCAGTTCTCGGACACCGTCGGGATGATCGCGGCCCCGCCCCCGATCGTGACCTTCAGCTTCGAGAAGTCCACTTCCCTGGTGCCCGGATACATCGCCAGCCCCGCGAACATGGTGTTGACGCCGGGAAAGACGGTGATGCCTGCATCCTTGATGGCGCTGATGAAGGCCTCCGGGTCGCGCGGATTGGGGATCAGGATCACCCGCCCGCCAAGCGAGATATAGGCCAGCGACACGGTCAGCCCGAAGATGTGATAGAGCGGCAGGGCCGCGACCATGCATTCCTCGGTCGGTTTGGAAGCCTCGGGCAGGAACGCCTTGTACTGCTCCAGATTGGCGACCACGTTGCGATGGGTCAGCACCGCGCCCTTGGACGGGCCGGTGGTGCCGCCGGTATACTGGAAGAAGATCCTGTCGTCGCCGGTCAGCCCGGCGGGCCTGTATTCCATCCCGGCGCCCCGGGCCAGGGCCTCGGCCATCGGCACCGTGTCGCTAAGCCGCGCGTCCACCTCGGGCGAGGGGATCGGCAGTCCCGGCCCGTCGCCCAGGTCGATGGTGATCACCCGTTTGACCGGCGTGTTCTCGACGATCTCGGCCAGAACCGGGGTCGAGCCGCCATAGATGAAAATGGTTTCGGCGCCGGAATCCTGCAACTGGTGCTCCAGTTCGCGCGGCGTGTACATCGGGTTGACGTTCACCTGGCAGGCGCCGGCGCGCAGGATGCCGAACATGGCGACCGGAAAGGCAAAGATGTTGGGCGACATCAGCGCGATCCGGTCGCCCTTCTGCACGCCCATCTCGTTTTGCAGCCAGGCCGCCAGGGCGCGCGATTTCTCCTCGACCTGGGCATAGGTCATGGACTGGCCAAAGCATTCATAGGCCACCAGATCGGCGTATTTCTCAGCAGCCTCTTCGAACAGGGCCACGACCGAAGGGCAGGCGTCCGGGTCGATCTCCTCGGGCATGTCTGCGTCATAGGATTTGAGCCAGTGTTTCATGTGTTTCATCTGTCCGGTCCTTTCATCGTCGGATTCGCGTCTGGGTCCTCCCGTGCCCAAAGCTGGCGCACCAGTTGACCTGCATGGCGCTCGATGGCCTCGGCCGCGTCCAGCGCCAGATCCTCGCGGAAGCGCGCGGCGACCAGCTGCACGCCCACCGGCAGCCCATGCGCCAGCCCCACCGGCACCACCGCCGCGGGCAGGCCCAGGTGGTTCATGGTGCCGATATAGCGCCCGGCGTCGCGCCACATCTCCAGCACGCGCTCCGGGCCTTCCAGATCTTCGCGGGCGCCGAATGTCTTCTGCACCACTACCGGCGTCAGGATCACCGGATAGCGCTCGAGCAGCAGCGACCAGTTGCGAATGTGGCGCGAACGCTCGGCCAGCGCCTGCATGTAGCCGGGCAGGTCCAGCTTGCGGGCATGGGCGAGGTAGCTGTCGAGCACCCTGTTGAAGTCCGGCGAGGCGACGGCGCGCATCGCCTCTTCCTGCAATGTGTGGATTTCCGCCATCAGGAGGGCGAACCAGTTGTCCCAGCCCGCTTCCAGCTCGGGCACCTCGATTTCCTCCACCACATGGCCCTCGGCGGCGAGGTATTCGGCGGCCTTGCGGATCACGGCCATCACTTCAGGGTCCGGGCGCATGTCGGCGCTGACCGGCGCCAGGCCGATGCGCAGCGGTTCGTCGGGGCGGGCGAAGGCGAGCGGCGCGGGCACCCACCAGGGGTCGCGCGCATCCCCCCCGCGCATCACTTCGAGCGCCAAACGCAGGTCGGCCACCGAGCGCGCCATCGGCCCCTGGACCGAGAAAAGCTGCGCGGCGATGGGGCGCTCGGCGCTCGCGGTTTCGTTGTAAGCCGGCACTCGCCCCAGGGTCGGGCGGATCGTGGCCACGCCGTTGCAATGTGCCGGCCAGCGCAGCGAGCCGCCGATATCGTTGCCATGGGCCAGCGTGCCGATACCCGCGGCCAGCGCCGCCCCCGCCCCGCCGGAGGAACCGCCGCAGGTGATGGCCGCGTCCCACGGGTTCAGGGTCAGCCCGTGAAGCGGGTTGTCGGTCACCGCGCGCAGGGAAAACTCGGGCGTGTTGGTCAGCCCCAGCACGATCGCGCCGGCGCCGCGCAGGTTGCGCACCACCGGGCTGTCGGTTGGTGCGATCACATCCTTCATTGCCACCACGCCATTGGAATTGGCCTGGCCCTTGAAATCGACATTGATCTTGACGGTGATGGGCACTCCGTGCAGCGGGCCCAGATCGTCGCCCCGCGCCAGTGCCCGGTCGGCCTCTTCGGCGGCGGCAAGCGCCGCGTCGGAGAGATCGACCACCACCGCATTGAGCCGCGGGTTGACCGCCTGCATGTGCGCGATATGGGCGCGGGTCACCTCCAGCGCCGAGACTTCGCGCGCGCGGATCGCCTGCGCGGTGCGGGTTGCGGTCCATTGCCAGATCGGGTCGCTCATGGGCCAGGCCTTTCGTTATCTCACGAGGAACAGGGACAGTTGCGGGACAAAGGTGATCAGCGCCAGCCCCACCAGCATCACCGCGATGAACGGCAGCACGCCGCGCACGATCAGGCCGAAATCCTCGCGCAGGGCGGTCATGGCGACGATCAGGTTCATGCCCACGGGCGGGGTCAGCAGGCCGATTTCGAGATTCACCGTCATGATGATGCCCAGATGCACCGGGTCGATGCCATAGGCGCGCCCCAGAACCAGCAGGATCGGCGCCAGGATCAGAATGGCCGAGACCATGTCCATGACCATGCCGACGAGCAGCAGAAGGATGTTGATCATGATCAGGAAGGTGAATTTCGAGCTGATCATGCCGCTCATCCACGCGGTCAGGGCGGCGGGCACCTGGTAGGTGGTCAGAAGCAGGTTGATCGACAGCGCGATGGCCAGGATCGGAAACAGCGCCCCCATCATGGTGGTGGTGTCGATGGCCACCTCGCGCAGGTCCGAAAGCCGGATTTCCCGATGCACGAACATCTCGATGACGACCGCATAGCCCAGCGCCACGGCGGCGCTTTCGGTGGGCGAGAAATAGCCCGAATAGATGCCGCCCAGCAGGATCACCGGCAGCAGCATCGCCCAGACGCCCGCGCGCAGCGCGGCGATGAGCCGCGAAAGCGAAAACCCCTTGCGCGCAAGCTTGCGGTTCACCGCCAGCGTATAGCCCGACAGCAGCACCACCAGCACCAGCCCCGGGATCATCCCGGCGGTGAACAGATCGACGATCGAGGTTTCGGTGGCGATGCCGTAGAGGATCATCGGGATCGAGGGCGGGATGATCACCCCCAGCGTGCCGCCCGTGGCCAGCGCGCCCAGCGAGAACGGCTTGGAATAACCTTCCCTGATCAGCGAGGGATAGGCGATGGAGCCCACCGCGATCAGCGTCACCGCGGACGAGCCGGAAATGGCGGCGAAAACCGCGCAGGTCAGGATCGTCGCCACCGCCATGCCGCCGGGGAGCGCCCCGGTCGCCTCGCGCATCACGTCGATCAGGCGGCGGGCGATCTCGCCCCGGCCCATGATCGCGCCCACCAGCAGGAAAAGCGGGATCGACAGCAGGACTTCCTTGTCCAGCGCGATCCACATGTCCTCGATGATATAGACCACCTCGCCCTGGCCCCAGACCAGATGCACATAGGCCCCGAGAATCAGCAGCACCGCGACCAGATTGACCCGTAGCGCCAGCAGCGCCACGATCAGGGCGAAAAGGAGGACGGCGGCAAGCATTACTCGTCCGCCTCGGCGGGTCTGAGATCCGGCCAGACGGCAAAGACGAGGTAGCGCAGGGCCATGGAGGCAAAGGCATAGGGCACGATCAGCTCGATCATCCACAGCGGTACCTTGATGGTCTGGGCGAGATCCCCGTATTCATGGGCCGTCATCACGAATTCGACCCCCAGCCAGGCGAACCAGGCGAACACCGCGAACATGACCGCCGAGCCGGCACGCCCGGCTGCCGGGGCCAGCGACGCCGGTACCAGGCCGTCGGCGAAGCGCGGGCGCAGGTGCCGGCCGCGATCCGCCGCCAGGCCGAGCCCGAGAAAGCCGGTGACGATCATCAGATAGACCGATATGCGCTGAGCCCCCCAGATGGAGGACCCGGCAAGCTCGCGCGACGCGACGTCGCCGATCAGCAGCAGCGATATCGCCAGAAAGGCCAGCATCGCCACCGCCGCTTCGACCCTGAAAAGCAGGTCCAGGAAACGCCGCGCCGCGCGCATGGTCATTCGCCGCAGGCGGCCTTGGCGTCGAGCACCTTCGGCCACATGGCTTCGGCACCCTCGCCAAGCTCGGCCACGAAGGCGGGCCAGTTCGGCTCGACCTTGGCGCGCCATGCGGCCAGCTGTTCTTCGCTCAGATCATGCACCGGGCCGCCGGCCTCGGCATATTTGCCCAGCAGAGCCTCCGAAGTGGCGCGCAAGGTGTCGCGCATGTCCTGCACCGGCGGCAGGCCATCGACAAGGATCTGCTGCTGTTCTTCGCTCAGGCTGTTCCAGCGCTTGTTGGAAATGGTGATGGCGCCGGCCATGTGGTATTGTGCCGTCTTCATGAAATGCGGCGCCACCTTGCCCAGGCCGAAGGCGACGAAGGAAATCGCAGCACTTTCGCCGCCACGCACCAGACCGGTCTGAAGCGCCGCGGGCACCTCGGCATATGGGATCTCCGTGCCGGCCGCGCCGACGCTGTTCCACAGCATCCGGCTGATCGGGGTGGGCGAGACGCGGATCTTGTAGCCCTCGGCATCGGCCACATCCGACAGGTCGTCCTGGGCATAGATGTAAACCCAGCCGGTTTCCTGCCATTGCAGGAATTTCATGCCGTCCTCTTCGATCAGGGCGGCGAATTCATCCCCCAGTTGCTGGTCGTAAACGCAATCAATGGTTGCCGCGTCGCGAAACAGAAACGGCGTCGACATCAGCGCAAGCTCGGGGATGTTGTCGGCTATGACCGCGCCGGAAAAGGCGCCGGAGTCAACGCGCCCGCGCTGGACCTGCTTGTAGACCTCGAATTCGTTGCCCAGCTGCGCCGAGGGGAAGATCTGAATCTCGATCTCACCGCCCGAGGCTTCGGCCACATTGGCCTTCCATGCCTCCAGATGCGCCGTCCAGGGCGTGTTCGGTGGCGCCAGGGTGGCGACCTTGATGATGGTCTGTGCGGTGGCGGCGCTCGCCGCGACGCCCAGCGCGATGGCGCTTGCGGCGCCCAGGATATGCCTGGTCATGTGCTTCTCCCTGATTGTCGGGCCATGGATGGCCCTGTTTTCATCTGATCTGATCGCCGGTGTTCACAAGGCGACCACATATTAGAACTAAACTTCTAATTCTAATATTGTGTCAACGAAAAAATTGGTGTTTAGTGGCGTCATGACAGATTTACGCAGCGTAACCACTGGAGATTCGGCGCCTTCATCGGACGCCCCGCCAGTCAATACGGGGAGAGGCGGAAAACAGGCCGGATACCGGCCAACACGCCAGAATCGCAGCGCAAATTCGGAAAAACGACTCCTCGAAGCCGCCGAAGCGCTGTTTCGGGAAAAGGGCTATGTGCATACGCGGGTGTCCGAGATCATCCGCGTCAGTGGGGTCTCCACCGGGTCGTTCTATCACCGTTTCGGCGACAAGAACGGGCTCAAGGACGAAATGTGCGCGCGATTCGTCGCGGCCTCCTCCGAGCGAATCGCCGGGATGGATCTCTCCCGCACGACCCACGGCGAGCTGCGCGCCATGCTGCGCTGGCTGGCCTGGCAGATCCATGACGCCATCGCCGCCAACCAGGGCATCTACCGGATCGTCGATGAATTGTCGAAAACCGAACCGGAGAAATGGGAATCGTTCCGGGTGCTGGGCGGGGAAATCCGGGACCGTGTGCTGGCAAGCGCTGGGCAATACCGCGACGAAATCACGGTGCCGGAGGCCGAGCTGAAAGTGGCGCTGACCAATGTCGTGCAACTCATCATCACCATCATCCTGCAGACCCGGCTGGGCGCTGCCGCGATGTTCCCGAGGGAACCCGAAGCCCTGATTGACATGCTGGTGCAGGCGGCGATGGGCCTGTTGCAACCCCGCGAATGAAAGGGGTCCGATGGCGCGCATCACCGTTTTCACCGCCCGGCGTATCCACACCATGTGCGAAGCCGCCCCCCACGCCACCGCCGTGGCCGTGCGGGACGGGATGATCCTCGAGGCGGGCACGCTGGAGAGCCTCGCGCCATGGCTGGACGGGGCCGATTGCGAGATCGACGAGCGGTTCGCGGGCAAGATCATCCTGCCCGGTTTCATCGACCCGCATTTGCACCCGTTCATCGGCGCGATCCTGCTGCCGACGCATTTCATCACCGCTTTCGAATGGAACCTGCCGGACCGGCGCGTGCCGGCGACGGTGGGGCGCGAGGCCTATCTGGCGGCGCTGAGGGCGGCCTTTGCCAGGGACGACGGCGCACTGCCGCTCTTCGTCACCTGGGGTTATCACCACCTGTGGCACGGCGATGTCACCCGCGCCGACCTGAACGCCATATCCCGCGACCGGCCGATCGCGCTCTGGCACCGTTCGTTTCACGAACTGATCCTCAACGACGCCGCCATCGACATGCTGAAAATCGACGCCGAAGTGATGGCCCGCCACGGCCAGATCGACGCCGGGCGCGGGCGGTTCTCCGAAACCGGAGGCATGGTTGTCGTCGCCGCGCTCAAGCCGCTGATCTTCACCGACGGCTGGTTCGGCGCCGGGCTGAAGCTCCTGCATCGCGTCTTGCACCGGGGCGGCCACACCACCGTGGCCGACATGGCCTGGGGCATTTTCGATTTCGAGACGGAATGGGCCGCGCTCGAGCGCGTCTGGCGCGAGGACGCCCCGCCCTGTCGCTGCATGCTGGTGCCCACCGGGCTGCCGGGGCTGGATGCGGGCGCCGACCCGGATCAGGCCTTCGCGCGCGTGCAATCGCTGAGCGCGCGCGGCACCGGGGCGCTGTTCTGCGACGATCATGTGAAATTCTTTGCCGACGGGGCGCTGTTTTCCGAACTGTTCCAGCTGGAGCCGCCCGGCTTCATCGACGGTCACGCGGGCGAATGGATGACCCCGCCACACGCGCTGACCGGCGCCATGCGCCCCTATTGGGATGCGGGCTGGAAGATCCACGTTCACTGCACCGGCAATCTGGGGCTGGAACTGGCGCTGGATGCGCTGGCCGAGTTGCAGGCAGCGCGCCCGCGCTTCGATCACCGCTTCACCATCGAGCATTTCGGCCTCTCCACCGAAGAGCAAGTCGCGCGGATAGCCGCGCTGGGGGCGCAGGTCTCGGCCAATATCTGGTATCTGCACGAGCTGGGCGAGGTCTTCGCCAGGCGCTCCATCGGATATGAGCGCGCCAGCCAGATGGTGCGGCTGGGCAGCCTGGCGCGCGCCGGCGTGCCCTTTGCGCTGCATTCCGACTATACCATGGCCCCGGCCGAGCCGCTGCGCGCGGCCTGGGTGGCAGTGAACCGGGTGACCGAAGGCGGTGCGGTCTTTTGCGAAAACGAGCGTATCCCGGTGCATCAGGCAATGCAGGCCATCACCATCAATGCGGCGCGGATGCTGGGGCAGGAAAGCCGAATCGGCTCGATCCGCGCCGGCAAACGGGCCGATTTCACCGTGCTGGATGAGGACCCCTACGAGATCGACCCGATGCGGCTCAAGGACATCCCCATCCACGCCACCGTATTCGGCGGAGAGGTGCACGAGGTGGTGCCGTGAGCCGCCACGCGATCCCGGCAATCGTCGTCGGCGGCTATCTGGGGGCCGGCAAGACCACGCTCATCAATGCCTTCCTGCGCGACCCGGGCGGCGTGCGGGCTACGGTGCTGGTCAACGATTTCGGCGCCATCAACATCGACGCGGGTCTGATCGAGAATACCCGGGGCGACACCATAGCCCTGACCAATGGCTGCGCCTGCTGTTCGATCGGCGACAGCCTGCTGGAGGCGGCGCTGGCCGTCACCGCCGCCGCGCCCGCGCCCGATCTGCTGCTGGTCGAGGCCAGCGGCGTGGCCCATCCCGGGCGCATCGCCGACACGCTCTCGGGCGTTGCCGCCCTTGCCCCGGCCATCTGCCTGAGCGTGGTCAACGGCGCGCGGCTTGCGCGCAACGCCCGCGACAAGTTTATCGCCCGCCTGTTCGCCGCGCAGATCGAGGCTGCCGATTTCCTGTCGCTCAACCGCTTCGACGAGGCGTCCATCCGCTTCCTGCGCGAAAACTTCACGCCCCTGCCGCCCACGGCCGCCATCGGTGATCTGATCGCGCCGGGCGCGCGCCCGCACAGGCGGGGCAGAGCCTCCCGCACGCCGCCCGAGAGCACCGGCTACCGGAGCCAGACCCTGACCGTGCCATCCCCGATCACGCTCGAAACCCTGGAGCGCTGGCTGCGGGCCCTGCCCGCCGGGGTGGAGCGGCTCAAGGGCGTCGTCGCGGTCGATACCGGCACGGGGCGCGTTGAACCCCGGCTCCTGAGCTTTTCCCAGGGATTGTACGAATTGACACCCGCCGATCCGAAACACACCGTCAATTCCGGCACGATCATCGCAATTTTCCGGCGCGGTGCAGAGGTCGGACTTTCACCGCCCGAAGGCGAGGGGCACTGTCAGTTTGCCTGATTGAAGACTGACATGCGCCCAGAGAACCTTTGCCCCCGGTCCCGCCCCCTCCGCCACTATCCTGTGAGGAAGGTTTCTCCCTCCCCACCGCGCCATGATTTTCCCGTTGTTTTCAAGGGTTGCGCCGGCGGGCTATTCACCTTCGCCCGCGCGAGGTGCCCAGAATTGGCCTCTCCGGGCCGTTTTTCTCTGAACCTCATGACTGCGGTGATTTGGTGAATTTTTCGTAATACACTGAAATCACATCATTATTTTGTAACGCAACCTGAACATTTCGATGGCGGTGGCAACACCGGAGAAACGACCGGGCTCGGACGTTCTCAGGCCATTGCACGTTCCAGTCGGTGCTTTCTGCGCTCCCAGTCGGGCATGACTTTCTCCAGAAGCTCAAAGAATGCCGGGCCGTGATGGGGTTCGGCCATGTGGCAGAGTTCGTGGGTGATCACGTAATCGATCGCATCCACCGGCGCCTGTATCAGCCGCAGGTTCAAAAGAAGGCGCCCGGACGGAGACATCGAACCCCAGCGCTGTTTGATCTGGCGAATGATGAGACCTTTGGGGCGGAAAGTTTCCGAATCCGAAAATCGCCCGAGACATGCCTCGAGACGCTCCGGAAACTTGATATGGGCCCGCCCGCGATACCAGGTATCCACGAGCTCGCGCGTGATTTCGGCGCGGTTCGGTCGGTGGGTTTGCACCACGATGAATCCCCGCAGGAGCTTGACCCTTTCCCGGACATGCGGGACGACTTTCAGCCGGTACTGGCGCCCCAGATACAGATGCGTTTCGCCGGCGATGTAGCGTCGTTCCGGCGTTCGGGGCAGAAACTGCGAGAAGAATCGTTGTTGGCGGATCACCCAGGCCGCGCGCTTTTTCAGCTTTGCCTCTATGGCCTCCAGAGGCGCATCCATCGGGGCGGCGACTACCACCGAGGCGTCCGGTTCGACGGCTATTTCAAGGGTCGCGCGCGGGCGCCGGACGACCCGGTAAACGATCTCCCGCTGGCCGTATTCGAGTCGGTGGAGATCCGCAGTCATGCCGGGAACCGCGCGCGCGCCAGATTCATGATCCTGAGTTCGAGTTCATCGAGGGTATCCACGTCGAAACCGATGCCCTTCTGATCCCGGAGCACATCAAAGAAATAGTCGTCTATGGCGTTGCGAAGTCCGTTTTGCGCCACGTCGTTCGACCAGATGTCGACGATCAGATGATCCTTGATGATGGCGATGATCTCAACCGCGATTTCGGCGGCATCGTCGCCCGTGACGGGCTGGCCAGCCCGGTCCTTTATCTGCCCGTCAAGGATGCCGAACATGGCCTGTGCATCGTCGTCGTTCCGGATGGATGCGGGAACGTCCCTGCCGCGGTCTCTGCGCGCCACCTTGCTGGCGAGATCAACGACACTGCTGAGATAGTCCCGCTCGGACAGCCGTTTCTCCCGATAGTCGCGGATCGTTTCTTCGAGCAGTTCCGAGAACCGCTTGTAGAAGGACGGATCCTCATCCATCCTTTCGGTGATGACCTTGCGGGTTGCGCTGGCGATGCGGTCCGCGCGCGAGGCCTCCGACACGCCCGTTTCCTCGACCACGGCCTTCAGTGCGTCGGGATCGTTGATGTTCACGACCTCGATGATGGTTTCGGCCGGCATCGCAACGACGTGGTCGTCCAGAAGCTTCTGGATCTTGGGCTCGAATTCGCGGACATCCACGGTTTCCTGGTAGCGCAGCTGCACCGAGCGCTTGAGCTCGGAGAACTGCTTCCAGTCACGCTTCAGGGCGTCGATTTTCGCCTCGTCGAAAACGTCGAACAACTTGTCCGACGAAAGCGAGATGTGCAGGCAGCGGCTGAAAGCCTTCAGGCGTGCATAGAATTCCTGCCGGAGCGCCTCATCTGCAAGCAGCTGTTCGAATTGCTCCATGTCCTTCTTGTTGCACACCGGCTTGAACAGGTCCCAAAGCTGGTCGTGGAACTGGGGCAGCCTGCGGATTTCTTCCTTGATGTCATGCACCGTACCCGCGAGGTCGGCGGGATCGTAGCCTTCGAAGGCGCTGTAGGTGGTAAGCGCCTGATCCAGTTCGCCAAGAAGTCCCTCGTAGTCGATGATGAAACCGAACTGCTTTTCGACGCCGTCTTCCTCGAAAAGCCTGTTCACCCGTGCAATGGCCTGAAGAAGGTTGTGCTCCTTGAGCGATTTGCAGATGTAGAGCACCGTATTGCGCGGCGCATCAAAGCCGGTCAGGAGCTTCGACACGACGATCAGAATTTCCGGGTCGTCTGATCCCTTGAAGGCATCGATGATCCGCTTGTTGTATGCGTCCTCGGTCCTGTAGCGGTCCATCATCCCGGACCAGAAGCGGCGCACAAGGTCCCTGGATTCCCGATCGACTTCCCCGTTGGCTTCATTCTCGTCAGGCGGCGAAATGATGATCTCGCTCGAGACATGGCCGATCTCGTCCAGTACTTCCTTGAATTTCACGGCTGCGGCCTTGGACGATGCGACAAGCTGCGCCTTGAAGCCGGTTCCCTGCCAGTGTTGACGGTAATGCTCGGAGATGTCGAAAGCCTTGGCACGGATCGCCTGATCCGTCCTGGCCAGCGCGTCCATGCGCGAATATTTGCGCTTCAGGTCGGCCTTCTGGCTATCGGTCAGCCCCTTGCTGATCTTTTCGAACCATGTGTCGATGACGCCGCCGCTCACCTGCTGCGCGACCAGCCGGCCTTCGTAGAGCAACGGGACGACCGCCCCATCCGCGACGGCCTCGTCGATCTTGTAATGATGGATCAGGCGGCCGAAGGTCGACAGCGTGTTCTTTTCCTTCTTCAGCAAGGGGGTGCCGGTGAAGCCCAGGTAGCAGGCTTTGGGCAGCAGGCGGCGCATCTTGGCGGCGAATTGGCTGTGCCCTCCATGGCGGCCGGTCTGGCTGCGGTGGCTCTCATCGACCAGAACAAAGATGTCGGGATCCTCGTCGGCAGAGTCGCTGTGGCGCAATGCCGTGTCGAACTTGTTGATGATCGTTGTGATGAGCGGCGTCCTGTTTCGGATCAGGTCGAGAAGGTTTGAACCGCTCGTGGCACGCACCGGCTCCATGTCGCAGGACTTGAAGGTGCCCTTGATCTGCTTGTCGAGATCGTCGCGGTCGGTGACGATCAGGAGGCGCGGGTTCTCGATGCTGGGCTCAAGCGCGAGCGCGCGCCCCAGCATGACCATCGTCAGTGATTTGCCGGAGCCCTGCGTGTGCCAGATCACGCCGCCCTTGCGCGACCCGTCCGGATTGAACTGCCGGACCATCTCGATCGCCCGGCGGATACCGAAGAACTGCTGATGGCGTGCAATCTTTCTCTCGCCGCCGTCGAAGACGGTAAAACGCCGGATCAGATCAAGCATCCGTTCAGGACGGCACAGAGCGTAGATGGTGCGGTTCTGAGGCGTCACTGCCCGCGCACCCTCGGCGGTCATCTCGTCGAAGTAGTGGCGGGCATGTGCGAAATCGCCCGAGAAGATCGCGGCCCTTTCCGGCTCGGACAAGGGACGATTGGCGACCGGAGCAATATCCTCGTCCCGGTCCTCCTCGTCGCGCCAAGTCTGCCAGAACTTGCGCGGCGTCCCCACCGTGGCATAGCGCGCCTCGACGCGGTTCATTGACACGAGCAATTGCGCGAAGTGGAAGAGATGCGGAATGTTGTCCTCTTTCTGATAGCCGATCAACTGGCTGTCGGCCTTCTTCAGGCTTTCGGTCGGCCGCTTGTTCTCGATAACCAGGACCGGAATACCGTTGACGAAGGCGACGATGTCGCAACGCTTCGTGCTGCTCGAGCCCGTGCGCTCGACCGAAAATTCGGCGGTGACGTGAAAGACGTTGTTCGCCGGGTTCTCCCAGTCGATGTAGCGCAAGGAATAGCTCTTGGAATCCCCGTCGATGGACTTGGTGATCGTGGTGCCGAGAAGCAGCGTGTCGTAGATGTCCTGGTTGGTGCCGCGCAGCCCCTTGAGCCGGTCCGGCGTGGGCTTGAGCCGCCGCATCGCCTCATGGGCGTCCTCGAGGTCGAAGGCGTATTCCCTCCCGCGATGGGTGAAGCGGTTGAGCCGCATCAACTGCTCGGCCAGCACGTCGTCGAGCACCACATTGCGCAGCCGCCCGCCGCGCAGACGCAGCGCCTCCTCCTGGCTGAGAGGGGTGAATCCCAGCCCCACCAGCATTTGCAGGGCGGGGATCTGCGACTGGTATTTCTCGGTGGCGTTGAAGGTCATGGGCAGGCTCCCGATTCTGCAATTAACTTGCGATTAACGCCTCCTGTGCCTATATAGGGCGCAAAGGATTGGGCATTTCCCGGTCGACAAAGGGGTCCTGGAGCTTCCGGGGCCCTTTTGTTTTCCATGGTTTTGCAATCGTTCAGGGGAAGCATTTCAGACCACCCAGTTTGGATCGAATGATGTCGAACGCGCGGTTTGGCTGGCCCCGACGCAAGCGCGAGAGTGCGATGGGGCGCGCGGTCAGGTCCGCAAGCTGGAGCCCGGATGAGTTGGCCGTCTTGGGAATGAAAACAGGCTGAAAGTCGAATCGGCTGAAATCGTGCCGACGATACCCCCAGTGGCTGTTATTTCCGGCGATCCTGCGGAACTCGAGCTCCAGTTCCCTGTCCTCCTTCGCCCCCCGGCTCTCAAAGATCACATGAACGGTTTTACCGTGCTGCTTCTCGCGTGTAAGCATGAGGTGCAGCCGCTCCATGCAGAAATGCATGGCGATCTCGTAGGGGTTCCAGGGGTTGGCATATTTCGCCCGGTGTGCCTCCTTGTCGATGACAGAAGCAAAGATCGTCATCGGTGTCGCATCGATCAGATCGTTGAGACCGTCGAAGAAGCGGGCGCGCAGCGCGGCATCGGTGCGCAACAGGCCGAAGGGCCCGAGACTCTTGCGGATTTCGTGCTCGTGCAGCACAACCGAGTCGTGTCCCCAGATGTCGAACTTGAACCGCTGCATCGCGGGCACGATGGCGCCGTGATAATCCTGCTTACGCATGACGCAAAAGACCAGTGCGAAGACGGGGTACTGCGGATCAATGCTGACCATCCCGTGATCGCCGCTTTCGTCGGCATAGACGATGAAATCGGAAAACTCAGCCAAGCTCGCCCTCCACATTCACCCGCCATTCCCCCGTCAACAGCTTCTGCATCAGCCCGCGTTTCTGGCGGGTGAGGGCTTCGATTTCGGCGTCGAGGAGGGTGAGTTCGGCGTTGGAGGTGTTGACAATATCGGCGATAGCCGCCTGTTCCTCAGGGTCCATCGGAAGGCGCAGCTTGCCTTCGAGGAACTGCTTGTTGGTCACGGCGATGGTGTTCTTTGCGCCCTTCTGCACAAGGGGGCGCAGATAATTCTTCGTGGCAACGGGCGACTCGAACAACGCGTCCAGGATCACGCCGAGCGCGTGGGTCTTGGGCGTGAATACGCCATAGAGGGGCGAGACAATGACTTCGCGGTCGATCTTGCTCTGTTTGATGATGCCGAGCGGGAAATCCCCCGTCGGGCTTTTCGTGTAGACGATATCGCCCGGCAGAACGCGGTTGTAATGGTC
>JALWTH010000242.1 GCA_027082975.1 Paracoccaceae bacterium
CGCCCCCATGAGGCACGATCCCCACCCGCGCCGCCGCACAGGCGCGCACCAGACCGGCCACTTCCGCGACCGTCCCCGGCGCCACCAGCAGCCCGCCCTGCCCGCGAAACAGCCCGCGCGGCTCCTCCAGATAGCGCGCTTCCAGCGGGCGAAACGCCGCCTCGGGCAACAGCCCGCGCAGCCTCGCCTCAAATGCCGCATCCGCCGGGTTCAACATGCCTGCCTTTCATCTTTCCAACAATACTCCGGGGGGTCCGGGGGGCAGCGCCCCCCGGCCTATCCCGCCTCGCTGCGCCCGCGCCGGTCGCCGCGCAGATTGGCATAGAGCACGTGATTGCGCCAGCGCCCGTCGATCTGCAGATAGCTCTGCGCCACGCCCTCATACTTGAAACCGACCTTCTCCAGCAGCCCGCGCGAAGCGGCGTTTTCCGGCAGACAGCCCGCCTCCAGCCGGCTCAGGTCCAGCACCTCGAAGCAATGATGCACCACCGCCTCCAGCGCCTCGCGCATGTATCCCTGCCGGGCGAAGGGCTGGCCCACCCAATAGCCCGCCGTGCCGGCCTGGGCCGGGCCGCGGCGGATATTGTCGATGGTCAGCGCGCCCAGCAGCGCCCCATCCGCGCGCCGGATCAGAAACAGCGGCAGGGCGCTGCCCTGGGCGATCGAACGCCCGGCCCAGTAAACCCGGTTGGTGAAACTGCGCCGGCTCAGGTGATCGGCCGACCAGGCCGGCTCCCAGGGCTGGAGAAAGTCCCGGCTCGCCTCGCGCAAAGCCGCCCAGGCGCGAAAATCGCCGTGGCGCGGCGGGCGCAGGCGCATCCGCTCGGTCTCGATCCGCACCGATTTGCGCCCGAGGCCGAACATCACGCCCTGAGCCCCTCGCGGATGCGGGCAAGCGCGGGCGCATCGCTCTCGGGCCCGTAGAGCGCCAGCGCCGCGCGCGCCGCGCCGGCCAGTTCCCCGGCAAAGGCGCGCAGCCGCGCGGCGCTCACCGCCTCGATCTGCTCCACCGTTTCCGCAAGCGGCACCACCCGGCCCCAGACCGCCACCTGTCGCGCCAGCCGCTCGGCGCGACTGCTGGCGCTTTCAAGCCCCATCAAGAGGCCCGACTTCATCTGCGCGCGCGCGCGCGCCACCTCGGCCTCGCCGATCTGCGCGCCGGCCCGGCGCAACTCCTCCACCACCACCTGCGCAAGCTCCCCCACCTGCTCGGCGGAAGTGCCCGCATAGACGGTGATGAGGCCGGTTTCCGCAAAAGCGCCGGCCTGCGCGAAGATGCTGTAGCACAGGCCGCGCTTTTCGCGCGCTTCCTGAAACAGCCGGCTCGACATGCCGCCGCCCATGACGCTGGCATATATCTGCGCGGTGTAGAGATCGTCGCTGCGATAGCCCGGCCCCTCGAGGCCAAGCGCGAAATGCACCTGCTCCAGCGCCTTTTCCTCGCGCCGCTCGCCACAGGCAAAGCGCGCCGGCACCAGGTCCGGGGCGCGCCCCGGCGCAAGCGCGCCAAAGGCGGATTCGGCCATGCGCAGGATCTCGTCGTGATCCACCGCCCCGGCGGCGGCCACGATCAGCCGTTCGGGTCCGTAATGCTCGGCGACGAAGCCGGTGAGGTCGTCGCGGCCAAAGCCGCGCACCCGCTCGGCCGGGCCCAGGATCGTGCGCCCCAGCGGCTGGTCGGGAAAGGCCGCTTCCTGCAGCCAGTCGAACACCACGTCATCGGGCGTATCCAGCGCCTGGCCGATCTCCTGCAGGATCACGCCGCGCTCAAGCTCGATCTCGCGCCGATCGAACAGCGAATCCAGCAGGATGTCGCTCAGCACGTCGAAGGCCAGCGCCACATCCTCCTTCAGCACCCGCGCATAATAGGCCGTGACCTCGCGCGACGTGTAAGCGTTGAGATAGCCGCCCACATCCTCGATCACCTCGGCGATCTCGAGCGCGCTGCGCCGGCGCGTGCCCTTGAAGGCCATGTGTTCGAGGAAATGGGCGATGCCGTTCTGCTCCGCCCGCTCATGGCGCCCGCCGGCGGTGACCCAGATGCCGAGCGCGGCGCTTTCGAGCCCGTCCATGGGCTCGCTCACCACCCGGAGCCCGTTTGCCAGCCTGTCGAAATGAACGCTCACCTGGCGCGCCGCTCCCGAATCAGCGCCTCGAGCGCGGCGAGGTCGGCGGCGACCGGCGTCTGGCGCTCCTCGGCCTCGAACTGGCGGGCAAGGCGCGCGGGCAGCGCCGGGCGGATGCCGGTGGCTTCCTCCACCGCGTCGGGGAACTTGGCCGGGTGCGCGGTGGCCAGCGTGATCATCGGCGCGCCGCTCGCGCCCAGATGCGCGCGCGCGACCTTCACCCCCACCGCTGTATGCGGGCAGATCACCTCGCCGCTTGTGGCATATGTCGCGCGGATCGTGGCCATGGTCTCCTCTTCCGAGGCCCGGCCCGAGGCGAAATGCGCGCGCAGCCAGTCGATCGCCCCTTGCGAGATGGTGAAGCCGCCCTCGGCAAGCGCGCCCATCTGCGCGGCCACGGCGGCGCAGTCGCCCTCATAGGCGTAGTAAAGCGCGCGCTCGAAATTGGAGCTCACCTGAATATCCATGCTCGGGCTGATCGAGGGCACCACCTCGCCGCGCCTGTAGGCGCCGGTCTCGAGCGTGCGGTGCAGGATGTCGTTCTGGTTGGTGGCGATGATCAGCTTTTCCACCGGCAGGCCCATCTTCTGCGCGATGAGCCCCGCGAAAATATCGCCGAAATTGCCGGTGGGCACGGTGAAGCGCACCGCGCGGCCGGGCGCGCCGAGCGACGTGGCGGCGGTGAAGTAATAGACCACCTGCGCCAGCACGCGAGCCCAGTTGATCGAGTTGACCCCGGCAAGGCGCACCTCGTCGCGAAAGGCGAAATCGTTGAACATGTCCTTGAGCAGGGCCTGGCAGGTGTCGAAATCGCCCTCGACCGCCAGCGCATGCACATTGGCCTCGCCCGGCGTGGTCATCTGCTTGCGCTGCACGTCAGAGACCCGGCCTTCGGGAAACAGGATGAACACATCCACATTGTCGAGCCCCTTGAAGGCCTCGATCGCCGCGCTCCCGGTATCGCCGGAAGTGGCACCGACGATCGTCACCCGCTCGCCCCGGCGCGCAAGTGCGGCCTGAAACAGCTGGCCAATGAGCTGCATGGCGAAATCCTTGAAGGCCAGCGTCGGCCCGTGGAACAGCTCGAGCAGGAAGTGGTTCGCCTCAAGCTGCACCAGCGGCGCGCGGGCGGCATGGCCGAAGCCCGCATAAGCGCGCGCGATGATGGCCTTGAACTCGGCCTCGCTGAAGCTCTCGCCGACAAAGGGGCGCATGAGCGCAAGCGCCACCTCCTCGTAAGGGCGTCCGGCAAGGGCGGCGATCTCGCCCGCCGCGAGCGTGGGGATGGTCTCGGGCAGGTAGAGGCCGCCATCGCGGGCAAGCCCGCTCAGCATCGCCTCTTCAAAGCCGAGCGCCGGGGCCTTGCCGCGGGTGGAGATGTAGCGCATGGGTCGATTCCTCAGAAGGTTCGCTGCCTGATACGCCAAAGCACGACCGCTGTCATCACCGTCCAGATCGCGGCGAAGGAAAACCAGGTGATGACATATTCCAGGTGCCGGTTGGGGATCGCTTCGGTGGAGACCGGCAGCGGCTCGATGGCGGCAAAGGCGGGATCGCTCACGCGGGCGACGATCAGCACCGGCTCGGTCTTGAGAAAGGCCGAGAGCGTGGGCACGTCGCGGGCGAAGAACAGGCGCTTGTCGGGCTCGGGCGCGGGCGTCCAGCGGTCAAGCTCGTCGGGCCAGTGCAGGTTGCCGGTAACGGTGAGCGGGCCGGTGAGCTCCGGCGTGGCGGCGGCGACCGGCTGAAAGCCGAGATCGACCATGACGCGGCGGCCGGAATCTGTCTCCAGCACCTGCACGATACGATAACCCGCCCCCCGGTCGCGGGTCGAGGCGAGCACGCGCACCCCTTCGCCGGTGAGGGTGCCGCTCAGGCGTACCGGCAGGTAGCGGTCGCGCGCGGGCTCCGGGCTTGCGGGCAGCGCGGCCGGCGCGGTGGCAATGCGCACCTCGATATCCGCCAGCACGCCGCGCTTCCACTCAAGCCGGCGCATCTGCCAGGTGCCGAGCGAGACCAGCACGGCCAGCACGATCAGCGCCAGCACCAGGGTGAGGATGAAACGCGCGCGCATGTCGCCTCCAGAGATAAGGGCGCGGGGATTGCCCGCGCCCTCTTGTAGGCTCAAGCCCCATAGTCTGCAACGCCAAGGGCAGAGGGCGGCGCCCGCCCCGGGGTGGGCGAGAAGCGCCCGCCCTGGGGGCGGGGCGGGCGCTGCCCGGCGGTGCCGCCGGGCGCATATCTTCGCGGCGCTTCGCCTGTTTGCCGGCTCAACTGCCCCAGATGTAGATCACGGCAAAGAGGAACAGCCAGACC
>JALWTH010000243.1 GCA_027082975.1 Paracoccaceae bacterium
CAGCCGCCCCGCGCGCGCGCGCGGTGCTGGAGAAGCTCGGCGGCGATATCGACCTCGGCCGCGAGGCCCTGCCCTTCATGCAGTGGCGCGCGGGGCGGCTGGGGGGCTTCGAGGTGCGCGTTTACCGGATCTCCTTTTCCGGCGAACTGAGCTTTGAAATCGCGGTCCGGGCCAGCGAGGGCCGGGCGCTGTGGCAGGCGCTGCTGGAAGCGGGCGCGGACGAAGGCATCATGGCCTATGGCACCGAGGCGCTGCATGTGATGCGGGCCGAAAAGGGCTTCATCATGATCGGCGACGAGACCGACGGCACCGTCACCCCGCAGGATCTGGGCCTTGACTGGGCGATTTCCAGGAAGAAGGCCGATTATATCGGCAAGCGCGCCCAGGAGCGCAGCCATCTTCGCGACCCGGAGCGCTGGAAGCTGGTGGGGCTGGAGACGCTGGACGGTTCGGTGCTGCCCGAGGGCGCCTATGTGGTGGGCACCGGGGGCAACGAACTCGGCCAGCGCTATACCTTTGGCCGGGTGACCTCGACCTATCATTCGCCCACGCTCGGGCGCGGCATTGCCATGGCGCTGGTGGCGCGCGGGCCGGAGCGGATGGGCGAGATCGTCGATGTGACGACGCTCGACGAGAAGCGCGAGGTGATCAAGGCGCGCATCGTCAGCCCGGTCTTTTACGACCCGGAGGGGGAGAGGCAGAATGTCTGAAGCGGTGGACGAGGCGAAGGCGGCGCAGGCGGCGCGGGCGGCGAAGGAGGTGCGGGCGCGCAAGACGGGGCCGGTTTCGGCGCTGCCGGGGGCGCGGTTCGAGGGCTATTGCACGGTGGAGGAAGCGGGGCTCTGCGGCATGGTCACCCTGCGCGCCGACCTGTCGCTGGCCAAGGTGGCCAGGGCCGTGAAGGCCGTGACCGGGGCCGAGATGCCCGCGCGGCTCAAGATCACCTCCGGCACCAGGGGCCGCACCGCCTGGATGAGCCCGGACGAGCTTCTGCTCTTTGTCGAATACGCCGAAGCCGGCGCGGCGGTGGCGCGGCTCGACAAGGCGCTGGCGACCAGCCACGCGCTGGCGGTGGACGTGTCGGATGCGCGGGCGCTGTTTCGCCTCACCGGGGCGCGGGCGCGCGAGGTGCTGATGAAGCTCACCCCCGCCGATATCCGCCGCATGGCACCGGGCGAGTTTCGCCGCACCCGGCTCGCGCAGGTGCCGGCGGCCCTTTACATGCCGGACGAAAAGGGCTTCGAAATCATCGCCTTCCGCTCGGTGGCCGGCTATGTGTTCGACCTCTTGAGCAATGCCGCGCGCCCCGGCGGCGAGGTCGGCTGGCCGCCTGCGAAATGATCGCCGCCATGCCCGCCACGGTTGAAACCCTCCCTCCCCCATGCTAGGCTCAGGACCCATTAATCCCGCGCTCACAGCGGTGCAGGCGCGAAATATCAGGGGTTTTTTGCCCGCCGGACAGGGTGGGCCCCCTTTCCAAGGGCAAAAGGCCCCTGAGATGAAGCGCCTGCGCCGCCCGCAGGGCTCAGGCGGATTTGCTCCCTGAATGCGTTGCAAGTCCTTGGAATAGCACCACTATTCCTGCGGCCTTGCGCCTGTTCAGGAAGCAAATCTGCCGGGCTGTGAACGTGGGATTAATGGGTCCTGAGCCTAGGCCGCAGCGGCAGAAAATACCTGTGAAAGGATGGGGTATGAAGATGTTTCGCGCAATCGGGGCGGCTGCGGCCGCGCTTTTTCTCGCCGCGCCGGCCATGGCGGTGCAGTATCACTGCCGGCTGTCGGAGCATGGCAGCAGCAATTTCATCCCGCGCGAAGTGCTGGTGGATTACCGCCCCGGCGGCGAGGTGCGCATCATCGACCCGCTCATCCAGCATTACAAGGGCGGGCCGATTGCCGGGCGGGTGGCGGTGGACAATGACCGCCGGGTCACCTTTTCGTGGTCGCTCAAGGGGCTGAAGGGGCGGACCAATACCGGCGGGGCGACCACATTGCCGGGCATCTCCTATCGGCTGACGATCCAGAAGGGCTCGCTCGCGGCCACGATCAGCTCGGTGCTGGCGGGCTATGACAACCGCCCCAGCGGCAGCGGCAGCTGCCAGCGGCGCAACTGACCTCCGGGCGGGTGCCCGGATCGGCGGGGCAGAGTACCGGCGGGCCTTGACCTTTCGGCCCGTCAGGGGGCATCTAGCCCCTGGAACGAACGCAATCCCGAACGAACAGGAGGCCCGAAATGGCTTTTGAACTTCCCGACCTTCCCTATGCCCATGACGCGCTGGCCGATGCCGGCATGTCGAAGGAGACCCTCGAATACCACCACGACCTGCACCACAAGGCCTATGTGGACAACGGCAACAAGCTGATCGCCGGCACCGAATGGGAGGGCAAGTCGCTCGAGGAGATCATCACCGGCACCTATCAGCCCGGCGCCGTGGCCCAGAGCGGCATCTTCAACAACGCTTCCCAGCACTGGAACCACTGCCAGTTCTGGGAGATGATGGGGCCGGGCAAATCCGCCATGCCGGGCGAGCTGGAAGCGGCGCTGAAGGACAGCTTCGGCTCGGTCGAGAAATTCAAGGAAGAATTCGCCGCCGCGGGCGCGAGCCAGTTCGGCTCCGGCTGGTGCTGGCTGGTCAAGGACACGGATGGCGGCCTCAAGGTCACCAAGACCGAAAACGGCGTCAACCCGCTCTGCTTCGGCCAGACCGCGCTGCTGGGCTGCGACGTGTGGGAGCATTCCTACTATATCGACTTCCGCAACAAGCGCCCGGCCTATCTGAGCAACTTCCTGGAAAACCTGGTCAACTGGGAAAACGTCGCCGCGCGCATGTGAGGCGCGAGAGCGATTTCCGGCCGGGGCCTTGCGCCCCGACCGGACCCGCGCGCGGCTTCGCCGCGCCGAATTTTCTCTCGAAAATTCGTGCCTCCGGCGGGAGTATTTCGGGAAAGATGAAAGGAGCGCACGCTCAGGCGGCGAAGTGGGCGCTCAGGTCGCGGATGAGCGTATCAGTATCGGGTACGGTTTGCAGGTAGCCGAGCAGGGCGCGTTCGGCGAAGCCCTGTGCGATCACATGTTCGAGCAGCGCCAGCAGGGGCTGCCAGTAGCCGTTGATGTCGAGCAGGTAGATCGGCTTTTCGTGCAGGCCGAGCTGGCGCCAGGTGAGGACTTCGAAAAACTCGTCGAGCGAGCCGGCGCCGCCGGGCAGGACCACGATGGCGTCGGAGTTCATGAACATCACCTTCTTGCGCTCGTGCATGTTTTCGGTGACGACGAAGGCGGTGAGGTCGCGTTTGCCCACCTCCCATTCGAGCAGGTGCTCGGGGATCACCCCGAAGGTTTCGCCGCCTGCCTGCTGGCAGGCGCTTGCCACCTCGCCCATCAGCCCCACATCGCCCGCCCCGTAGACCAGCCGCCAGCCCTTGTGGGCCAGCGCGCGGCCGAGGCTCCGGGCGGCCCGGCGAAAGGCCGGATCGGTGCCCAGGCGCGCGCCGCAATAGACGCAGACGGATTTTCGCGGTGCGCAAGAAGTGGGGGGGTCGGACATATTGTCCCCGTATGAATCCGGTGCAAGTTGCTTTTGACCCTTGTTATCCGGGTTGATAAGCTGCCACAAGCGCCGCAATTCATGTGTGCGTTCGGGGGAGAGGTCGGCGAGAGGTCGGGAAGAGGCATGAAATTTCTGTCTGGTTTGTCTGGCGGTAGCGCAGCCGGTACCGCGCTTGGTGCGGCCGGGGCGGCGGCGCTGGTGCTGGGCGGCTATGTTGGCTGGAGCGTCCTGCATGAAAGCGGGGAAAGCGCGCCTTCCGCGCCGCCGGTCACGGCGGCTGTCACGCCACGGGAACAGGCGCCCGGGGCGGCGGCGGGAGAGGCTGCAGCGGGAGGGGCGACCGGAGGGGCGTCTGCTCCGCAACAGGCGCAGCGGGAGCCTGCGGCCACCGGAGAAACGTCCCCGGCGGGGGCGCCGGATGCGGGCGCGGCCCCGGAGCGGGAAAGCGCCGCGGCTGCGGATGCCGCGCAGCCCGCTCCTCCCTCCGGGGAGGGCGGCGCCTCCACCGCAGCCACCCCGCCGGCCCCGCGCCTGGACCTGGTGCGGGTCGAAGCCGATGGCAGCGCGGTGATTGCCGGCCAGGCCGCCCCCGGCGCCCGGGTGCATGTGCTCATCGACGGCAGCGAGGCGGAGCTGGCCACGGCCGATGCCAGCGGCAATTTCGTGGTGCTGATGCAGATGCGCCTTTCGGACCGGCCTCGCGTGCTGAGCCTGTTGGCCGACGACGGCACCGGGGGCACGGCGGCTCCGGCGGCAAGCGCCACCCCCGCGCCCCCCCGGCACCCTGCCCTGGCCGACCCCGCGCCCCGCCCCCCCCCCGCGCCCCCGCCCCCCCCC
>JALWTH010000244.1 GCA_027082975.1 Paracoccaceae bacterium
TTGACCGGCACCTCGGCCGCCGGGTCACGCATGTGCCCGATCCAGACCGCCCCATCGCGGCAGGCGCGCGCCACGGCCGGGCCGGAAGTGGCCAGCAGCGCCCCCGGCGGGCCTGCAAGGCCCGGCGCCGCATGGCCGTCATGCAGGAACAGGCGCCGCCCGCCGATCGCATCGGCCACCCCCGGCACCCCGTCCGAGGCGCGCAGCTTGCGTAGCACGTCCGCCACCCCGTCGGCGGCCCAGTCGATCGCCCGCGCCTGCTGCGGCACCGGGCCGTTCAGCCCGCCGGTGGCGAAATCCGCTTCGCTGAGCGGCACCGGCTTCTCGCCCGCCGCCACCTTGCCCAGCGCCTCGAAGATCGCCGCCATGGCCGCGTCGCTCACCTCGTTGCGGTAGAGGCTCGACTTGGTGGCCGCGCGCATGGGGAAGCGGCGGAAGGCCCAGATCGGCCCCGCATCCATTTCCGCGCGCGCTTCCAGCACCGTGACGCCCCATGCGCGCTCGCCCCTCAGGATCGCCCAGTCCAGCGCCGCCGGCCCCCGGTCGCCGGGCGGGCCGGGATGGACGATCAGCGTGGGCGTGGCGCGCCAGATATCCTCGGGCACCGCGCGCTTGAGATAGGGGCACAGGATCAGGTCCGGCCGCCAGAGCGCCACCGCCTCGCGGGCCAGATCGTCATTGGTGAAGAATTCCACCGACACCTCGTGCCCGGCGCGGCGCAACTCCACATGCACGCGCTGCGAGAGCGCGTTGAAGGCGTGGATCAGCAGCAGGATGCGCATCAGCCCGCCCCGAACAGGGCCAGCGGCCCGGTTTCGGCGATCACCGCGACGCCAAGCAAGATCGCCAGCCCCGCCACCCCCAGCCGGATTGCCGCCAGCAGCCGCGAAGTGGCGGTTTCGGCCAGCCGCAGCGGCCAGGAGGCGACCCAGCTCAGCGTGGCCATGCCCAGCACCGAGCCCAGCCCGAAGACCAGGATGTACCCCGCCGCCAGCCATGCGCTGCCGGTCGCCGCCGCCGCGAGCGCCACCAGCCCCGCCGAGCCTGCCGCCCCATGCGCCAGCCCGACCAGATAGGCTCGCAGGGAAAAGGCGGGGTGATCGTGCTCGTGCGGGTCGCGCGCATGCGGCAGGTGACTGCCGGCATGGGAATGGGCGTGGAAATGCGGCCCGCAGCCGTGGTCATGGAGGTGGAAATGTATCCTCCGGCGCCACATCTTCCACAATACCCAGCCGCCCAGCCCCACCAGCATGAGGCCGACGAAGAACTCCATGCCCGCCGCCATGCGCGCCGTCAGCACATAGCCGAATGCCACCACCGGGGTCGATATGAGAAACAGCGTCGTGGTATGGCCCAGCCCCCAGCTCGCGCCCAGCAATGCCAGCCGGCGCCCCGTGGCCCGGCCCTCCGAAGCCAGCGCACCGACGGCGGCCAAGTGATCGGCCTCGAACGCATGGCCCATGCCGACGAGAAATCCGAGCATCAGGAAGCTTTCCATCTCCGTCCCCCTCAGCAGATGCGCGGCAATTGCTCGCCCGCCAGCCAATCGACGATCCGGGTGCCGCCAAAGCCCGTCTCCATGGTCACGAACCCCATATCGTCAGCCACCACCTCGCCGATGATCGCCGCGTCGCGCCCCAGCGGATGGGCGCGCATCGCTGCCAGCAGGCTTTCGGCGTCGCCCGCCGGGCAGATCGCCACCAGCTTGCCCTCGTTGGCCACATAGAGCGGGTCCAGCCCGAGAAGCTCGCAGGCCGCCTCCACCTCGGGGCGGATCGGGATCGCCTCTTCGCTCAGCCGCATCCCCACGCCCGCGCTTTGCGCTATCTCGTTCAGGCTCGCCGCCAGCCCGCCGCGGGTCGGATCGCGCAGGGTGCGGATCGCGGGCACCTCGGCCACCATCGCCGCCACCAACCCATGCAGCGCCGCGCTGTCCGAAACCACTGCCGTCTCGAACTCAAGGTTCTCGCGGCTCGACATGATCGCCACCCCGTGATCGCCCAGATGGCCGCTGACCAGCACCTTGTCGCCGGGGCGCGCATTGGCGGCGGAGATGTCCAGCCCCTCGGGCACCAGGCCGATGCCGGTCGTGGTGATAAACACCCCGTCGCCCTTGCCGCGCTCGACCACCTTGGTATCGCCGGTGACCACCGCCACCCCCGCCTCAGAGGCCGCGCGCGCCATGCTGGCGACGATGCGCTCGAGATCGGCGAGCGGGAAGCCTTCCTCCAGGATGAATCCGGCGGAAAGGTAAAGCGGGCGCGCCCCGGCCATGGCGACATCGTTGATCGTGCCATGCACGGCCAGCGCGCCGATATCGCCGCCGGGAAAGAACAGCGGGCTGACCACATGGCCGTCGGTGGCCATCACCATGCGCCCCGCGCTCACCGCAAAGGCGGCCTGGTCGTTCATCGCCCGCAGCATCTCGTTGTCGAAATGCCGGACGAACACTTCCTCGATCAGCTGCGCCATGGCCCGCCCGCCGGCGCCGTGGGTCATGTCCACCCGGCCCCGGCGCAGATTCAGCCGGGTCGGGAAACGCTTGTGCGCATTCATGCAGCATCCTCCCGTGCCTTGTCCTGCTCCCGTGCCTTGTCTTGCGAGGCCCTTTCGATGCGAAACCGCCCGTAGCTCCAGTAGGCCGCGCAGGCGCCTTCGGAAGAGACCATGCAGGAGCCCTGCGGATTGTCCGGCGTGCAGACGGTGCCGAACAGCTTGCAGTCGGTGGGCGTCTTCACCCCGCGCAGGATCGCCGGGCATTCGCAGCCCTTCACATCGTGCCCGTGGCTCTCGCTAAGATCAAAACGCCGCTCGGCATCGAAGGCGGCGAAACGCGCGCGGATCCTCAGCGCCGAGAACGGCACCTCGCCCAGGCCGCGCCATTCAAAACTGCTGCGCAGCTCGAACACCTCGCCGACCAGCGCCTGGGCCTTGAGATTGCCTTCGCGGCTAACCACGCGGGTATATTCGTTTTCGACCTCGAAGCGGCCCTCGTTCACCTGGCGCACCAGCATCAGGGTCGATTGCATCACGTCGAGCGGCTCGAAGCCGGCGATGACCACGGGCTTCTGGAACTCCTCGGCGAAATACTCGTAAGGCGCGCTGCCGATGATCGAGGAAACATGGCTCGGCCCCAGAAAGCCGTCGATGCGCACCCGGCCCATCTCGCGCAGTTCGGGGCTCGCCAATATGTGCTGGATCGCCGAGGGGGTCAGGACGTGGTTGCAGAAGACGCTGAAATTCTCCAGCCCCTCGGCGCGCGCCTGGCGGATGGCCACGGCGGTGGGCGGCGTGGTGGTCTCGAAGCCGATGGCAAAGAACACCACCTCGCGCTCCGGGTTCTCGCGCGCGATCCTGAGCGCGTCCTGCGTCGAATAGACCATGCGGATATCGGCGCCCTCGGCCTTGGCCCGGATCAGCGAGCGCTTCTTCGAGGCGGGCACCCGCATCATGTCGCCATAGCTGCAAACGATCGCGCCGTGGCGCTCGGCAAGCTCGATCGCGTTGTCGATGCGCGCAATCGGCAGCACGCAGACCGGGCAGCCGGGGCCGTGCACGAAGCGCAGGTTTTCGGGCATGAGGTCCTGCACTCCGTAGCGGAAGATCGCATGGGTATGGCCGCCGCAGAACTCCATGAAGGCATATTCGCGCGCCGGGTCCACCTCGGCCGCTATCTGCGCGGCGAGCCCCTGGGCGATGTCCCTGCGGCGGAAATCGTCTACGTATTTCATCGCGCGCCCTCCCCTTCCCGTTCCTCTGCGCCCGCCTCGTATTCGGCCATCAGCGCCAGCGTCGCCGCCGCCTCTTCCTTGCTGACCACGTTGAGCGCGTAGCCCACATGGACCAGCACGTAATCGCCGGGGCGGACCCCCTCGACCAGGGCCAGCGAAATCTCTTTGCGCACCCCGTCCAGCGAAACGGTGGCGCTCTCGCCCTGCTCGCCTATGGCCACCACCTCGGCCGGTATTGCCAGACACATCGCTCAGCCCTCCGCCTGCGCCAGCCGCCCCGCCGCCGCCTGCATGGCGCGCGCCGCCTCGATCCAGTCCAGCCAGCCCTCCATCCCCTCGCCCGTGCGCGCCGAGAGCTTCAGCACGTTGATGCGTGGATTGATCCGGCGGGCATTGGCGATGCAGGCATCCGGGTCGAAATCCAGATGCGGCAGCAAGTCGGTCTTGGTCAGGATCATCAGGTCGGAGGCGTGGAACATGTCGGGATATTTCAAGGGCTTGTCCTCGCCCTCGGTGACCGAGAGGATCACCACCCGATGCGCCTCGCCCAGGTCGAAGCCCGCCGGGCAGACGAGATTACCCACATTCTCGATGAACAGCACCCCGCCCACCGACGCCGTGCCCAGCTC
>JALWTH010000245.1 GCA_027082975.1 Paracoccaceae bacterium
GCCGATCAGCCCCATCCAGGGCGCGCTGCCATGCATCCACAGCACCGCGCCGAACAGCATGATGAAGGCGCCGACCGCGCCCAGGAAGGGCTGGATCGAGGGCGGCAGGATGTGGTAATCGTGGTTCTTCGCGTGGGCCATGTCGTTCGTCCCTGTTCCGTTATTGCTCGTTGTCGGTGTCGTGGGCGCGGCAGCGGGCAGCGCCCCGGCCTGCGCGAGGGGCTCGGGCAGGCCTGGTCGGTGAAGATTGCGGGCGGGGGCGGGTGGTCAGCCGAGTGGTCAGCCGGGCGGTCAGATCGGTCATCATGGGCGCCCCTCCCCGGTGGTGCCGGCCTCGGCTGCGGCGGCGGCCTTCTGGCGGGCCGCCTCCAGCCCCGGCACCCCGTTCTCGCGCGCCTTGACCAGCGAAAGGCCGAAGATCATCGCGGCAAAGGCCAGCAGCACCGCGCCCAGCCCGTAATTGCGGCTGGCGCGGCGGCGGTGCAGTTCGTGATCGGGGTGAAAGCGCATCTTACCAGCCTCCCAGGCCAAGGGGCTTCAGGCTGGATTCGGCCAGCAGCGCCCCGAACAGCAGCAGGATATAGAGCAGAGAGAGCCGGAACAGCGCGCGCTCGGCCAGGTGGCGGTCGGCGTCGCTGTCCGCATCCGAGCGCCGCGCCACGCGCCAGGCCGCGCGCAGGAACAGCGCGTTCATCGCCACGGCGACGGTCATGTAGAGCGGCCCGCCGATCGAGGTCAGCCCCAGCGCCAGCGACACCAGCGCCAGCGCCACGCTGTAGCCGAGGATCTGCCGGCGGGTGGCGTCGCGCCCGGCCACTTCCGGCAGCATCGGCACGCCGGCGCGCCCGTAATCGCCCTTGACGAACAGCGACAGCGCCCAGAAATGCGGCGGGGTCCAGGCGAAGGTGAGGGCGAACATCAGCGCGCTTTCGAGCGACACGCCCCCGGTCGCCGCCGCCCAGCCCACCATCGGCGGAAACGCCCCGGCGGCGCCGCCGATGACGATATTCTGCGGCGTGCGGCGCTTGAGCAGCATGGTATAGATCACCGCGTAGAAGAAGATGGTAAAGGCCAAGAGCCCCGCGGCCACGGCATTGGTGGCCAGCCACAGCATCACCACCGAGAAGCCCGAGAGGGTGAGCCCGATCGCCAGCGCCTCTTCGCGCGCGACCCGCCCCGAAGGGATCGGCCGCCCCCGGGTGCGGTGCATCAGCGCGTCGATATCGCTCTCCCACCACATGTTGAGCGCCCCCGAGGCGCCGCCGCCCACGGCGATGCAGGTGATCGCCACCAGCGCCACGAAGGGGTGCATCGGCACCGGCGCCACCACCAGCCCGACCAGGGCGGTGAACACCACCAGCGACATCACCCTGGGCTTGAGCAGGGCGAAATAGTCACCGAAGCCGGCTTCAAGCTGGTGGTCGATGCTGGTTGCGTCGCTCATGGCTTGCTCCCGATGCTCCCGGTCCTGCTCGCGGCAGGGAGGGCAGCGCGCCTCCCCCGCCCGGCAGCCGTCTTATTTCTCGGCCACCTGCACGAGTTGCGCCGCCGGCACGGAGGGCGCGTATGGCAGGGCCGGCGCCGCGGGCGCGGCCTCGGCGAATTGCTCGCGCGCGCCCTTGAGCCAGGCTTCGTATTCTTCCTGGGTGACGGCCCTCACCGTGATCGGCATATAGGCGTGATCCTTGCCGCACAGTTCGGAGCACTGGCCGAAATAGATGCCCTCCTTGCCCTCGTCCACCTCGAACCAGAGCTGCGCCGTGCGCCCGGGCACCGCGTCCTGCTTGACGCCGAAGGCGGGGATGGTCCAGGAGTGGATCACGTCGGAGCCGGTGAGGTTCATCACCACCACCTTGCCGGTGGGCACCACCACGGCATTGTCGGTGGCCAGCAGGAATTCGTCGCGCGAATAGCCGTAGCGCTCGAGCACCGCCACCATGGCGTCGTTGAGCACATAATCGCGCGCGCCGGCCTCGTAATCGCTGTCTTCCAGCGTCGCCGGGTGGCCGATCAGGTAGCTGTCGAAGCCGAAGCCCTCATCGGGGTATTCATAGGACCAGTACCACTGGTTGCCGGTCACGTTGATCACCACGTCGCCTTCGGGGATCACCTGCTGCTTGAACAGCACCGGCAGGCTGAAGGAGCCGATCACCACCAGGATGATCACCGGCCCCAGGGTCCAGGCGATCTCGAGCACGGTATTGTGGGTAAAGCTCCTGGGCTGCGGGTTGGCGCGCCGGTTGTGGCGCACGATTACCCAGGCGATCAGGGCGAAGACCAGGGCGCAGATGGCGGTGATGATGACCAGCACCATCTGGTCCAGCGCCTGGGTGTCGGTGGCAATCGAGGTGGCCGGGGGCTGGAAGCCCATCAGCCCGTCCACCGGGGCGCCCTTGATCTCGAGCCCCTCCTGGGCCGCGGCGGGGCCGCTGGCGAAAACACTGGTCAATGCTGCAAAAGATGCGAATGCTGCGCGGTTCTTACGCATGAGGCTTCTCGTCTCCCTGTCCGTTCCCTGTCCGTCCCTGTAGCTCTGCGGTCCGTCCCAGTTACCTTCCCGTGGCCTTCCCTGTGGCCGTCCCGCCCGCACTCTCTGCATCGCTCTCTGCATCGGCCGGGCTTCCGTGCGGGATTTCCATTGTATCCTTGTCCGTGAAAAACCATATTAGCCGCCGGGGAACAAGATTTTTTCTTGATCCAGATCAACAATATTGTCGCACGGCTCCCATGACAGCCGTCCCGACAGCCGCCGGACCAGTCGCCGGACCAGCCGCCCGAGCGGCAGGAGAGCGCCAGGGGAGCGGCAGGGGAGCGCTAGGGGAGCGGCAAAAGGAACGAGGAACCATGCCGGACACCAGCCGCTTTCGCCCCTTCGACACCCTGCTTGAGCGCGACCGCGCGCTGGCCCTCCTGCGCGAGGCCACCCGGGGCGCCGAGGATGGGGAGCTTTTTCTGGAGCGCAGGCGCGCGGAAGTGCTGGTCCTTGACGACCGGCGGCTGAAAACCGCGAGTCACGACGCCGCCGAAGGCTTCGGCCTGCGCGCGATCCGCGGCGAGGCCACCGGCTACGCCCATTCGACCGAGATCGGCGAAGCGGCGCTGCGGCGCGCCGTGGCCACGGTGCGCCTGGCAACGGGCGACGGCGCGGGACAATTCGCCGCACCCCCGCCCGCGAGCAACCGCCGCCTTTATACCGATGCCGACCCGCTGCAGGGAATCGCCTTTGCAGGCCGTGTCGAAACCCTGCGCGCGATCGACGATTACGCCCGCGCCCGCGACCGGCGGGTGGTGCAGGTCACCGCCATGCTGCGCGCGAGCCTGCAGGAGGTGCATATCCTGCGCCCGGACGGCACCGATGTCGCCGATACCCGCCCGATGGCGCAGCTCTACATCTCGGTGATCGTCGAGCAGGACGGCCGGCGCGAGACCGGCAGCCACGGCAGCGGCGGGCGGCTGGGCCTTGCGGGCCTTCTGGAGCCGGCGCACTGGCAGGCCAGCGTGGACGAAGCCCTGCGCATCGCGCTGGTCAATCTCGAGGCCGTCCCGGCGCCGGCCGGGCAGATGGATGTGGTGCTCGGCGCCGGCTGGCCCGGCATCATGCTGCACGAGGCGGTGGGCCACGGGCTCGAGGGCGACTTCAACCGCAAGGGCACCTCCGCCTTTACCGGCCGCATCGGCCAGCAGGTGGCGGCGCGCGGGGTCACGGTGGTGGACGACGGCACCATCCCCGACCGGCGCGGCTCCATCACCGTGGATGACGAAGGCACGCCTTCGCGCCGCACCACGCTGATCGAGGACGGGGTGCTGGTGGGCTACATGCAGGACCGCCAGAACGCCCGGCTGATGGGGGTGGCCCCCACCGGCAACGGTCGCCGCCAGTCCTACGCCCACGCGCCGATGCCGCGCATGACCAACACCATGATGCTCGCCGGCGAGGCCACGCGCGAAGAGGTGCTGGCCGAGCTCAGGGACGGCATCTACGCGGTGGGCTTCTCCGGCGGGCAGGTGGACATCACCAACGGCAAGTTCGTCTTCTCCTGCACCGAGGCCTACCGCGTGCAAAACGGCAAGATCGGCGCCCCGGTGGTGGGCGCGACCCTGATCGGCGACGGGCCGGGCGCCATGCAACAGGTGCGCGCGATCGGCAATGACATGGCGATGGACCCGGGCATCGGCACCTGCGGCAAGGCCGGGCAAAGCGTGCCGGTGGGCGTCGGCCAGCCGACCCTGCTGATCGGCGGGCTCACGGTGGGGGGCGCGGGGTGAGGATTTCATGCCTCCGGCGGGAGTATTTCTGGAAAGATGAAAGGGGGCGCGACATATCGGCTTCCGGGGGC
>JALWTH010000246.1 GCA_027082975.1 Paracoccaceae bacterium
GCCGCGCACCCCACCCATAAGGGTGCGCAAATCGGTGCCCGACAGCTGGCTGGAGATCACCATAAGCGAAGGCCGCAACCGGCAGGTGCGCCGGATGACGGCAGCGATCGGCTTTCCCACGCTCCGGCTTGTGCGCTGGCGGGTGGGCGCGTTTGCCCTCGACGGGCTGGCGCCGGGCCAGTGGCGCAAGGCCACGACCTGATTCCCGCCTTTCCTTCTTCTGTTCGGAAATATCCCGGGGAGCGCGAGGGGCTGGCCCCTCGCTTGAACCTGTAGCGCGAGGGGCTGGCCCCTCGCTTGAACCTGCAGCGCGGGGCTGGCCTCCCGCGCCGACTTCGATTTTTCGCAGAAAAATCGGTGCCTCCGGCGGGAGTATTTCTGGAAAGATGAAAGGAAAAGGCCCCGCCAGATGAGGCTGGCAGGGCCGGTTTTTTTGCCGTGGTGGGGCCTATTCGATCCGGCTCAGGAGCGCGTTCAGGCTGTCCTTGGCGTCGCCGTAGAACATGCGCGTGTTTTCCTTGAAAAACAGCGGGTTCTCGATGCCCGAATAGCCCGTGCCCTGGCCGCGTTTGCTGACGAAGACCTGCTTGGCCTTCCAGACTTCCAGCACCGGCATCCCGGCGATGGGGGAGTTCGGGTCTTCCTGGGCGGCGGGGTTCACGATGTCGTTCGAGCCGATCACGATCACCACGTCGGTATCCGGGAAGTCCTCGTTGATCTCGTCCATTTCCAGCACGATGTCATAGGGCACCTTGGCTTCGGCGAGGAGCACGTTCATGTGGCCCGGCAGGCGCCCTGCGACCGGGTGGATCGCGAAGCGCACGTTCTTGCCGCGCGCGCGCAGGCGCTTGGTGAGCTCGCTCACCGCCTGCTGGGCCTGGGCCACCGCCATGCCGTAGCCGGGCACGATGATGATCTCGCTGGCCTCTTCCAGCGCCTGGGCCACGCCGTCGGCGTCGATGGCGACCTGTTCGCCCTCGATCTCCATGGCCGGGCCCTTCTGGCCGCCGAAGCCGCCGAGGATCACGCTGAGGAACTTGCGGTTCATCGCCACGCACATGATGTAGCTCAGGATCGCGCCCGAGGAGCCCACCAGCGCGCCGGTGACAATGAGCAGGTCATTGCCCAGGAGGAAGCCCGTGGCAGCCGCCGCCCAGCCCGAGTAGCTGTTCAGCATCGACACCACCACCGGCATGTCGGCGCCGCCGATGGCCATCACCAGATGCGCGCCGACCACGAAGGCGATCAGCGTCATCACATAGAGCGTCCATGAGCCCGCGCCCTGCATGTACATGACCATCAGCGCCAGCGAAGCCAGCACCATCAGCACGTTCCACAAATGGCGGCCGGGCAGGATCAGCGCCTTGCCGTTGATGCGGCCGGCGAGCTTGCCATAGGCGACGATCGAGCCGGTGAAGGTGACCGCGCCGATGAACACGCCGAGGAAGATCTCGACCTCGTGGATGATCTTCTCGGCCCCTTCCAGCCCGTGCACGGTGAGGTCGGAATTGATGCCGATGAACACCGCCGCAAGGCCCACGAAGCTGTGCAGCATGGCCACCAGCTGGGGCATGCCGGTCATCTCGACCTTGAGCGCGAGGATGGCGCCGAGCACCGAGCCGATGGCAATGGCGACCAGCAGCACCGCGCCGAGCCCCACGCCGGGGCCGAACACGGTGGCGGCGACGGCAATGGCCATGCCGACGATCCCGTACCAGACCGAGCGCTTGGCGCTTTCCTGGTTCTTGAGCCCGCCGAGCGCGAGGATGAAAAGGACGGTCGCCGCGATATAGGCGGCGGTCTGGATTTGCGCGTCAAGCATTGTCAACACCCCCGCTTCACGATTTCTGGAACATCTGGAGCATCCGGCGTGTCACCATGAAGCCCCCGACGATATTGATGGTGGCGATCAGCACGCTGATGCCGGCCAGCACCGTGACCACGCCGATCCCCGAGCCGAGCTGCAACAGCGCGCCGAGGATGATGATGCCGGATATGGCATTGGTCACCGCCATCAGCGGCGTGTGCAGGCTGTGGGCGACGCCCCAGATCACCTGGAAGCCGACGAATACCGCCAGCACGAAGACGATGAAGTGCTGCATGAATTCGGGCGGCGCGTATTTGCCGATCAGCGCCATCAGCGCAGCCCCGATCAACAGCAGGACGGTCTGCTGGCGCCCGGCGCGCTTCATCGCCGCGGCTTCTTCGGCGGCGATTTCCTCTGCCGTCTTTTCCGGCGCCGCGGCGGGCTTCTTGGAAGCAATCGCCTGCACCTTCAGCGGTGGCGGCGGGAAGGTGATCTTGCCCTCGAAAGCCACGGTCGCCGAGCGGATCACGTCGTCTTCCATGTCATGGACGATCTGGCCGTCCTTCTCGGGCGTCAGATCGGCCAGCATGTGGCGGATATTGTTGGCATAAAGCGAAGAGGCCTGGCTGGCCATGCGCGACGGGAAGTCGGTATAGCCGATGATCGTCACCCCGTTATCGGTGGTGATCAGCTTGTCCTTCTGAGTGAGCTTGCAGTTGCCGCCCCGCTCGGCGGCAAGGTCCACGATCACGCTGCCGCGCTTCATCGCCTGCACCATGTCTTCGGTCCAAAGCTCGGGCGCTTCGCGGTTGGGGATCAGCGCGGTGGTGATGACGATATCCATGTCGGGGGCAAGCTCGCGGAATTTCTCCAGCTGCTTGGCGAGAAACTCCGGGCTCGAGGGCTTGGCATAGCCGCCGGTCTCGGCGCCGTCCTGGTCGTCCTCGAAGTCGAGATAGACGAATTCCGCGCCCATGCTCTCGACCTGCTCGGCCACTTCCGGGCGCACGTCAAAGGCATGGACCACCGCGCCGAGGCTGACCGCGGTGCCGATCGCCGCGAGCCCGGCCACGCCCGCGCCCACCACCAGCACCCTGGCCGGGGGCACCTTGCCGGCGGCGGTGATCTGGCCGTTGAGGAAGCGCGGGAAATGCTCCGCCGCCTCGATCACCGCGCGGTAGCCGGCGATATTGGCCATCGAGGAGAGCGCGTCCATCTTCTGGGCGCGGCTGATGCGCGGCACCATCTCCATGGCGATCACGTTGGCGCCCTTTTCGGCGGCCATCTTCAGGCCTTCCTCATTGGCGCCGGGATTGAAGAAGCTGATCAGGGTCTGGCCCTTCTTCAGCCGCTTCATCTCGGTCTCCGTGGGCGGGCGCACCTTGGTGACGATATCGGCGGCCTTCCAGAGCTGGGCGGCGGTCTTGACCACCTCGACCCCGGCTTCCTCGTAAGCCTCGTCGGTAAAGCCGGCGGCGGCACCCGCCTTGCTCTCGATCAGGCATTCGTAGCCGAGCTTCTGCAACAGCCGGGCGCTGTCGGGGGTCATCGCCACCCGCGCCTCGCCCTTGGTCACCTCTCTTGGCGTTCCTACTTTCAAATCCGTTCCTCCTGTCCCCCGTTCGGACCGGCACCGGCATGTCCGCAGCGACAACCGCACACCGACATGCCCGAGCAGCCCGGCCAAATGGTCGCAGAAGCCCCGTCACCGGGGTGGCAGGGCTTCCATTCGAATAACCGAATATACATATTCTTGCCGAAATCAACTTGGAGTCCCCGATATGCGACCAGAAGTCACCTCACGGCAACAGATCACGCAGATCCGCCCGAGCCGACGCCGGGCGCTGGCACTTGCCGGCGCGGCCATGCTCGCCGCCGCCCTCGCCGCCAGCCCCGCCACCCGACTCCAGGCGCAGCAGGCCTCGACACCGGGCACCGCCCCCTTCTACCAGATCACCGCCACCGAAGCGTACGAAAAGGCGCAAGGCGGCGAGATCGTGCTGGTCGATATCCGCACCCCCGAGGAATGGGCCGAAACCGGCATCGGCGAAGGCGCGATCCCGCTCGACATGCGCGCCGACGATTTCGTCAAACAGCTGGTCGCCCTGCGCCGCGCCAACCCCGAAAAACCCATCGCCCTGATCTGCCGCACCGGCAATCGCTCGCAATTCGTGGTCTCGGCCCTGGCCGGGCAGGGCTTCCCGGGGCTCGTGGACGTGTCCGAAGGCATGGCCGGCGGACCGCGCGGCAAGGGCTGGATCCCGACCGGACTGCCGACCGTCCCCGGCACGCCGGAAAACATCGCCGCGATTCTTGCCGAAAAACTGCCGACCGGAGAATAGGTCAGGAAAGAACCGCCCCTGACAGACCGGCCTGCCGGCTTCCTCTTGCCATAAATATCCCCGCCGGAGGCCTCAAATCGCCGCGCAGCGGCCCCGCCGGAGGCGATTTTTCGAGAGAAAAATCGGTGCCTCCGGCGGGAGCAACAGTGTTTGTCATGTTTCGAAATCGCGGTTGTCGCGGGG
>JALWTH010000247.1 GCA_027082975.1 Paracoccaceae bacterium
CCGCGGCCGGCACGGCCGACCCCGCGCCGGAGGCGGCCGCCGGCAGCACCGGCGCCGAGCCGGCGGAACCCGCGCCCGCGGCTGAGGCCGAAGCGGCCCCGGATTCCCCCGCCGAGACGACCGCAGAAGCCGAAGCGCCCAAGCCCCGCAAGGTCAGCCGCAAGCGTTCCACTTCGAAGAAATCCACAGCGAAGAAGGCAGGCGAGGAAAAGCCGGAAAGCGCGGAAACCCCTGCCGAAGAGGCGGAGGCCGCTGAAGAGGCAGGGGAAAAGGCCGCTGAAAAGGCAGGGGAAAAGCCGAAAAGGACCCGGCGCAAGAGCCGCAGCACGAAAAAGGCCGCACCGCAAGAGGCTGACGAGCCCCAGGAGGCGGCAGAGCCTGCCGCCGAGCCCGAAGCGCAGGAGCCGCCCGCCGAGCCCGAAGCCGCAGCGCCCGAACAGGCGCAGCAAGCCGAGGCGCAGGCCGCAGAAAAGCCCCCGGCAAAGCCGAAGAAAAAGGGCTGGTGGTCGCTGGGCCGTTGAGCCGGCCCGCCGGGCCGGGGCGTGAGCCGCCCCGCCCGCTACTTGCGAATCGAAAAGACCAGCGCCCCGTCGCGCTCTTTCTGCCCGAGCAGCGCATGTCCCTGCTCGGCGCAGAAATGCGGCACATCCACCACCGCCGCCGGGTCGTCGGTGACAAGCTCAAGCACCTCGCCTTCCTGCATGGAAATCAACCGCTTGCGCGCCCGCAGCACCGGCAGCGGGCACAGCAGCCCGCGCGCATCCACCTGCCGATCCGCCGTCATTTCCGCCCTCCTCCTGCCGGTCGCGACGCGCCAAGGCACGCCCGGGCGACCGCCCTGCAATGAGCCTAACCCGGCATCGCCGCCATGCCAATCGCCCCGGCGCCCTGCGCCCCTTCTTCTGTTCGCAAATATCCCCGCCGGAGGCCTCAAATCTCCATGCCGCGACCGCGCCCCCCGCGATTCGGACAATTCGCGCAGATGTGACAATTCGGGTGGTGACGCGCCGGCGCGGACCGGCTAGGAGGGGGCATGTTCGGCATAGAAATCATCGACGCATCCCTGCTCCCCGCCATGCTGGTCGCGCTGGTGGGGGGGGTACTCTCCTTTGTCAGCCCCTGCGTGCTGCCGATCCTGCCGCCCTATCTCGCCTACATGTCCGGGGTGTCGATGGGCGAGCTCAGCGCGGGCAAGCGCGCCGGGGGCAAGGTGCTGCTGGCGGCGCTGTTCTTCGTGCTGGGGCTTTCGACGGTGTTTCTGTTCCTCGGCTTCACGGCTTCGGCGCTCGGCGCCTTTTTCCTGAAGAATCAATCGCTTTTCAACACGCTCGCCGGGATCCTGGTGATGGTGTTCGGAGCCCATTTCGTGGGCGCGATCCGGCTTGCCTTTCTCGACCGCGAGGCGCGCATGGATGCGGGCGAGCGCGGCGGCAGTGCGCTGGGCGCCTATCTGCTGGGCCTTGCCTTCGCCTTTGGCTGGACCCCCTGCATCGGCCCGCAGCTGGGCGCGATCCTGTCGCTGGCGGCAAGCGAAGCCGATCTCGCGCGCGGCACCCTGCTGCTCGGGGTCTATGCGGCGGGGCTCGGTGTGCCGTTCCTGCTGGTCGCCGCCTTCTTTCCGCGGATGCAGGGGCTGATGAACTGGATGAAGCGTCATATGGGCCGGATCGAGAAGATCATGGGGCTTTTGCTCTGGACCATCGGCCTTCTGATGCTGACCGGCGGCTTTTCGGTGATGTCCTACTGGCTGCTCGAGAACCTGCCGTTTCTGGCCGGGCTGGGCTGAATGCGGGCATAATTCTGCCAGATTTTTCTGCCATGCTCCGCGCGAGGCAATATGATCGGGGCAGGGATGTCCAAGCAGGTCAGACAACAGGCCAGACAGCGGGTCAGAAAGCGCCGGGTGTTCTACATCCCCGGCTATGACCCGGTGCATCCGCGCCGCTACCGCGAAATCTACCGACGCGAGGGCGCGGCGCAGGCGGAGATTTCCGGCTACGAAATCTCCCTCAAGGGCCGGCCGGGCGCGGCGCGCTATGGCTGGCAGGTGCGCGCCCGGATCGAGGGCGCCGAGGTCGAGGCCGACATGCAGGTGCTGGTCTGGTCCGATATCGTCAGGGATTCCATGGAGCTCAGCATCCCCGCCACCTACTGGATGCTGCTGCGCACCGCCTGGGCCTATATCGCCTCGGGCGCGCTGAGGCGGCTGATGTGGCTGCGCAAGGGGCCGGTCATCGCCGCGCTCTACCCGATCGGCCTGCTTTTGCTCCAGCTTCTGCTGGCGCTGGGGCTGGGCTGGGGCTTGGGCGCGCTGGCGGGCTGGGGGGCGCGCATGCTGGCCGGGTACTGGGCGGGCCTTGCGGCCTTCTGGGCGGTGTTTCTGGCGGTGGTGGTGGTGACCCTGCGCTGGTTTCGCAGGATCGACAACAAGCTTTTTGCCTATTACCTCATGCACGATTACGCCTATTCCGCCTCCACCGGCGGCGCCAATCCGCCGGAGCTTGAAGCGCGCATGGCCGAATTCGCCGACGAAATCGCCGCCGCGCTGCATGACGAGGTGGACGAAGTGCTGGTGGTGGGCCATTCCTCCGGCGCGCATCTGGGGGTGTCGATCCTCGCCGACCTGATCCGCGCCGGCCGCGTGCCCGCCGACGGCCCGGCGCTGGGCTTTCTCAGCCTCGGGCAGGTGGTGCCGATGGTCTCCTTCCTGCCCGGCGCCCACCGCCTGCGCGCCGATCTGCACTATCTCAGCCAGCGCGACGAGCTTTTCTGGCTCGACGTGACCGCGCCGGGCGATGGCTGCGCCTTCGCGCTCTGCGACCCGGTGGCGGTCTCGGGCGTGGCGCCGGAAAAGGGGCAGAAATGGCCGCTGGTGATCTCCGCCGCCTTCACCCAGACGCTCAGCCCCGCGCGCTGGAAGGAGCTGCGCTGGCGCTTCTTTCGCCTGCATTTCCAGTATCTCTGCGCCTTCGACCGGCCCGGCGATTACGACTATTTCCGCATCACCGCCGGCCCCCTGACCCTGGCCGAGCGCTACCGCGAGCGGGCGCCGTCAAAGAGCCGCATTGACATCGCCGCGTCGAAATACGTTTCTATGGCCCCGTGAAAGAGATGCCGCCATGACCGGGATGACAGAGGTGCCGGAACCGCCGCCCAAGCCGCCCGAGCCAGCCGAGCGGGCCGAGCCGCCGCAGGCGCCGCCGCGCCCGCCCAAGCCCCCGGCGCGCCCGCCGAAAGTCTCGCTCTGGCGCTATCTGCGCCTGTTTCGCCGCGATATCCTCTCGGCCCAGCCCGCCCGGCTCTACCGCGCCTGGATGGCCGAGTTTCGCACCCCGTTCTTCCGCTCCTATCTGTGCAACGATCCCTCGCTGGTCGAACTGGTGCTCAAGGAGCGCCCCGACGACTTCCCCAAATCCGACCGCATCCGCGAAGGCCTCGCCCCGCTCCTGGGCAATTCGGTCTTCATCACCAATGGCGAGACGTGGAAGCGCCAGCGGCGCATCATCGACCCGGCTTTCGAGGGCGGGCGGCTGCGCGATACCTTTCCGGCGATGTGGGATGCGGGTGTGGCGGCGGTAGAGCGGCTGGGCGCGCTGGCCGACGGGCGACCGCTCGAGATCGAGGCGCAGACCAGCCACATGGCCGCCGACGTGATCTTTCGCACCCTGTTTTCGATCCCGATCGAGAACGAGACCGCGGCGGCGGTCTTTTCCCGCTTCAGGGAGCACCAGCGTGCCTCCCCGGTGGTCAATCTGGGCGCGCTGCTGCCGCTTCCGCGGTGGTTTCCACGCTTTCACAGCCGCCAGACGCGCGAGACCGCCCGCGATATCCGCGCCCTGATCACGGCGCTTACCGCCGAGCGCATGGCCGCGATCAGGGCCGGGCGCGCGCCCGACGACCTGGCGACCAAGATCATGACCACGCCCGACCCGGAGACCGGCGAGACCTTCGACACCGAAGAGATGGTCGATCAGGTGGCGATCTTTTTCCTCGCGGGCCACGAGACCAGCGCTTCGGCGCTCGCCTGGGCGCTCTACCTGCTGGCGCTCTACCCCGAGTGGCAGGAGCGGGTGGCGGAGGAGGCCCGCGCGGCGATCGACCCGGAAAAGATATATTTTTCAACCCTTTCCAAGCTCAGGATCTCCCGAGACGTGTTCCGCGAGGCCATGCGCCTTTACCCGCCGGTGCCGATGATGGTGCGCGAGGCGGTGAAATGCGAGCATTTGCGCGACCGCAAGGTGCCCAAGGGTAGCCAGATCGTTCTCAGCCCCTGGCACCTGCACCGCCACGAACGGCTCTGGGAGCGGCCCGATGATTTCGACCCGTCGCGTTTTGCCACCGAAAACGGCAAGGCCTGCCTGCGCAAGGCCTATATCCCGTTTTCCGCGGGCCAGCGGGTCTGCCCCGGATCGGGCTTTGCCATGGCCGAGGGGCCGCTATTGCTGTCGCTGCTGGTGCGGGCCTTTCTCTTCGCGCCGGTCGAGGAGCGCCCGGCCATGCCGGTCGCCCATCTCACCGTGCGCGGGCGCGACGGCATCTGGCTCAGCCTCACTCCGCGCGGGGCCGGGGAGTGAGGCTCCTTGCCCCGGCTTCGTGCGCGCGGAGGCAGGCGGCGGGTCGCGGCGCGCAAGCGCCGCGAAAGCCCTGTCATTGCGCGCCGCATTCCTTATAATGGCCCCAATCCGCCGCCAGAAGCGCCCCATGCAGCAGACGAGCCGTGCCATATCCATGCCCGCCAAGCTTTCCCAGCCTTCCGCCCGCCGCGACCGGCTGATCCTGCTGGTGCTGCTCGCGCTGCTGCTGGTGGGCCTCGCAGGCGCCATTGCCGCCACCGGTTGGGGCGAAGTCATGGCCGAGCTGCGCCGGATCGCCCTCTGGCAGATTGCCGCCCTGCTGGCGCTTTCGCTGGTCAATTACTTTGCTCGCGCGCTGCGTTGGCACCTGTTTGCCACGAGGCTCGGGCTGGGGACGGGGCTCTTGCAGGATGCGCGCCACTTTCTCGGCGGCTTTGCCATGTCGGTCACGCCGGGGCGGGTGGGCGAGCTCGTGCGGATGCGCTGGATCCGGCGCGAAACCGGCTGGAGCTTCGAGCGCACCGCGCCGCTGGCGCTAGCCGATCGCGCCTCGGACCTCGCGGCAATGGGGGTGCTGCTTGCGCTGATGCTGCTGCTTTCGGGCCGGGCCATGGCCCTTGGCGCGCCGGTGGCGGTGCTGGCGCTGGTGGGGGCGTTCGTGGCCACCCGCCCGGCGCTGCTCGATGCGCTGGCGCGCGCAGGCTACCGGCTGACGGGGCGCTTCGCACGGCTGTTTGCGCGCCTGCGCCGGGCGGCGCGTTCGCTGGCGGCCTTCTCGGCGCCGGGCCTGCTTGCGGGCGTGGCGCTGCTGGGCGCTGTGGGCTGGCTGGCCGAGGGGCTGGCCTTTCATCTGCTGCTGGTCTGGATGGGGGCCGATATCGGCCTTGCGAGCGCCACGGCGATCTTCATCTTTTCGGCGCTCGCCGGCGGGCTCACCGGGGCGCCCGGGGGCGTGGGCGGAGCCGAAGCGGCGATGGTGGCGCTGCTCGCGCTAGAAGGCGTGCCGATGGAGGTATCGCTGCCGGCCACCGCGATCATCCGCCTGACCACCCTGTGGTTTGCCATCGCAATCGGGCTCGTGGTGTTTCCGTGGGCCGAGAAATACAGCCGAAGGGGGGCCTATGCGCTGGAAGGAAACTGACTATGCCGGCTGGGGCCGGGTGCTGAGCGCGCATGGCCGCATGGCGCGCCCGGAGAAGCTGGCCGCCCTGAAGGCCGTGCTGGCCGAGGCACCCGCCCCGGCGATCGGCAACCGGCGCTCCTATAACGACGCGCCGCTCAATTCCGGCGGCGCGGTGATCGACATGACCCGGCTCGACCGGATCCTGTCCTTTGACGCGCAGGAGGGCCTGCTGGAGGCCGAAGCCGGGATCGAGATCGGCGAAGTCGCCCGCCTGTTCGCTCCGCGGGGCTGGCTGCCCACGGTCATGCCCGGCACCGGGCGCGCGACGCTTGGCGGTTGCATCGCCCAGGACGTGCACGGCAAGTCGCACCATCAGGACGGCTCCTTCGGCCAGCATGTGGAGAGCGTGACCCTGCTGCAGGGCGAAAGGCGCGTGAGCGCGAGCCCCACGCGCAACAAGGGCCTGTTTCGCGCCACCATGGGCGGGCTCGGCCAGACCGGGGTGATCCTGAGCGCGAAGATCCGCCTGACCCCGTGCCCCGGCACCATGGTGCGCGTGACCGAAAGCCGGGCCGAGAACTGGGACGAATTCATCGCGCTTCTCGACCGCTCCACCGCCCCCTATGTGGTGGGCTGGATCGACGCCACCGCGCGCGGCGCGGCGATGGGGCGGGGCATCCTTGAGGAAGGCGAGCTTTCGCCCACCCTCGAGCCCTGGCCGAAAGGCGCGCGCCGGGTGCCGCTGGACGCGCCTTCCTTCGCGCTTGCAAGCCCGGTGGTGAAGCTCTTCAACGCCGCCTATTACAAGCGCGTGCCGGCAGAGGGGCGCGTCCGCGAGCGGCCGATTGCCGATTTCTTCTTCCCGCTCGACAAGATCCATGACTGGAACCGCCTCTACGGCAAGCGCGGCTTCTACCAGTTTCAATGCGTGGTGCCGCCGGGCGAGGTGGAGGCGCTCAGGGCGATCATGGCGCGGATCGCCGAAAGCGCCATGGCCTCGCCGCTGGCGGTGCTCAAGCGCATGGGGCCGGGGCGCGCGGGGCTGATGTCGTTTCCGATGGAGGGCTACACGCTGGCGCTCGACTTCCCGGCCCGCAAGGGGGCGGAGGCGCTGATACGCACGCTGCAGCAGATGGCGCTGGAGGCCGGCGGGCGGCTCTATCTCGCCAAGGACGCGCTGGCCGATGGCGAGACGATCCGCGCCATGTATCCCGAGCATGGCGAATGGGCGGCGATCTGCGAGCGCGCCGACCCCGCGCGCGCGCTGGAGACCGACCTGACCCGCCGCCTTGGCCTGAGGAGCACGACATGAGCGAGACCCGGAGCGAAACCTGGATCATACTCGGCGCCACCTCCTCGATGGCGCGCGCTTTCGCGCGGCTCAAGGCAGAGCAGGGCGCGCGCCTCCTGCTCGCGGGCCGCGACATGGCCGAACTCAGGCGCCTTGCCGGCGACATGCGCCTTCGCGGGGCTTCCGAGGCCGAGGCGCTGACCTTTGACGCGCGCAATCCCGCCACCTTCGCCCCGGTGATCGAGCGCGCCGAGGCCGGGGGCGGGATGATCTCGGCCGCGATCTTCGTGGGTTCGATGCCCGAACAGGCGGTAATCGACGCCGATCCCGCGCTGATCGAAGGCGTGGTGGCGGACAGCTTCACCGGCCCCGCGCGCTTCTTGCAGATGCTGGCGCCGGCGATGGAAGCGCGCGGCGGTGGCACCGTGGTGGGCGTGGGTTCGGTGGCGGGCGACCGGGGGCGGCTTGGCAATTACGTCTATGGCGCGGCCAAGGCGGGCTTTGCCACCTACCTTTCGGGCCTGCGCAACCGGCTCGGGCGCGAGGGCGTGCATGTGCTGACGGTGAAGCCCGGCTTCGTCGATACCGCCATGACCTGGGGGCTTGAGGGGATGTTCCTCGTCGCCAGCCCCGAGGCGGTGGCCGCCAGTATCGAACGCGCGGTAGCGAAGCGGAAAAACACCCTCTACACCCCCTTCTTCTGGCGCTGGATCATGCTGATCATCCGCCTGATCCCGGAGCCGCTGTTCAAGAGGCTCTCGATCTGACGCGCCTGCGGTTCAGCCGGGCGGGGGGCGATTTTTCGCAGAAAAATCGGGGCGCTGGCCGCGCGCTTGCGAGAACAGGACGCGGTTGGCGAAATCCGCGATCAGGCGCGCGGTCTCTTCGGGCTTTTCCAGATGCGGGGCGTGGCCGCAATCCTCAAGGATCGCCACTTCGGGAGGCTCGGGCAGATGGCGGCGGAGCGCGTCGATCTGGGCCAGCGTGCCGTACTGGTCCTCGCGCCCCTGGATCGCCAGCACCGGCACCCGGATCGCCGGCAGCAGGGCCTCGATCCGCCCGACGGCGAAATCCGCCCGCCCCCAGGCCCCGGCCCAGCCGGCAAACATCGCGTCCACGTCGCGGTGGTGGCGCACAAGGCGCGGGCGGATGCGCTCCCGATAGTCGCGCCGGGCCGCCTCGATCGCCGCCAGCCCCATCGGCTCGGTAAAGAAATGCGGCGCGATCAGGCAGGCCCCGGCCACGCGCGCATCCTGCTGCCGGCCGAGCCAGGCCGCGGCGATGGAGCCGCCGTCGCTGTGGCCCACCAGCACCATGCGCCCGAGCCCGGCGGCCTCGAACAGCGCCGGCAGGGCGCCCGCCTCGCGCTCGAGAAAATCGGCGGGCCAGGGCAGGGGGCGCGGGCTCGAAGCGCCGTAGCCCGCCCGCGACCAGGCAAACACCCCGCAGCCCGTCGCCGCCACCAGCGCCTCGGGCAGGGCGCGCCAGATGCCGGCCGAGCCCAGCCCCTCATGCAGCAGCACGATGGTGGGCGCCCGCTGCGGGGGCGGGCCCCAGGCGCGGGCCTCGAGCCGCGTTTCCTCCACCTCGAGAAAATTCCCTGCTTCCGCGCGCCACTCCATGCCTGACGCTAGCGCGCCGCGCACCCGGCGCGCAAGGGGGCGGTCGCGCAACAGGGTGGGGCAGGCCGAAGCCATGCCGGATCGTTGCGCCAGCCCGCCGCCGCGCTCGTCGCAAAGGCCGCAATCCGCACAAGACTGTCGGTAACGCGTCGCAAACAGGCGATTTTCGGTTGAATTTCGCGGCCCGATCGTGTTGTCTCGACGGCGCAAGCGGCGAAATGCAGCCGCAGATCATGGGGGGTCCCTTGGCCGGAGCGACAGGTGGCGACGGGTTCGTCGTATTCGATCGTGTGCAGAAGAGCTATGACGGCGAGGTTCTGGTCGTCAAGGACCTGAATCTTTCCATCGCCCGGGGCGAGTTCCTGACCATGCTGGGTCCCTCGGGCTCGGGCAAGACCACCTGCCTGATGATGCTGGCGGGCTTCGAGACCGCCACCCACGGCGATATCCTGCTCGACGGCAAGCCGATCAACAACATCCCGCCGCACAAGCGCGGCATCGGCATGGTGTTTCAGAATTACGCGCTGTTTCCGCACATGTCGGTGGGCGAAAACCTGTCGTTTCCGCTGGAAGTGCGGGGTATCGGCAAGGCCGAGCGCGATGAGAAGGTGAAGCGCGCGCTCGACATGGTGCAGATGGGCGAATTCGTCAACCGCCGCCCGGCCCAGCTTTCCGGCGGCCAGCAGCAGCGCATCGCGCTGGCGCGCGCGCTGGTCTTCGAGCCCGAACTGGTGCTGATGGACGAGCCGCTCGGCGCGCTCGACAAGCAGCTGCGCGAGCACATGCAGTTCGAGATCACCCGGCTCGCGCACGATCTGGGCATCACCGTGGTCTATGTGACCCACGACCAGACCGAGGCGCTGACCATGAGCGACAATGTCGCCGTGTTCGAGGATGGCCGCATCCAGCAGCTGGACCCGCCCGACAAGCTCTATGAAGAGCCGATGAACTCCTTTGTCGCCCAGTTCATCGGCGAAAACAACACGCTCTCGGGCGTGGTGCAGCAGATCAGCGGCGATACCTGCACCGTGAGGCTCGATTCGGGCGAGGTGATCGAGGCCAACCCGGTCAATGTCCACGCCCCCGGCGAGCGCACCCTGGTCTCGATCCGCCCCGAGCGGGTCGAATACAACCGCGCCCGCCTGCAGGAGGGCGCCTTCACGCTCAAGGCCGAGGTGCTCGAATTCATCTATATGGGCGACGTGTTCCGCACCCGGCTCCGGGTCGCGGGCAGGGACGATTTCATCATGAAGACCCGCAACGCACCGGATGCGGAGCGGCTCGAACCCGGCCAGACGATCGAGATCGGCTGGCTGCCACGCGATTGCCGCGCGCTCGACGCGTGAGCTCTGACCGGCGCCCGCCTTTCCGGGGGCGGCGCCGGATCCGATACCGGAAACCAGATGCCGGAAACCAAAGGGAGTGACACATGAAACTGACAACGACACTGATGGCCACCAGCGCCCTGATCGCCTCGAGCCTGGCGGCGGGCGCCGAGGATATGACGCTCGTTTCCTGGGGCGGCGCCTACCAGGCCAGCCAGCAGAAGGCCTATGCCGAGCCCTACATGGCGATGCACCCGGATGTGAACATCATCTGGGACGAAAGCTCCGCCGAGGCCGTGGCCAAGCTGCGCGCCATGGCCGAGGCCGGCAACACCACCTGGGATGTGGTGGACGTGGTGGCCGCCGACGCGCTGCGCCTGTGCGACGAAGGGCTCGCCATGCCCATCGACCCCGACACCCAGCTCGCCCCGGCGCCCGACGGCACCCCGGCCAGCGAGGATTTCGGCGACCTGCTGGTCAGCGAATGCTTCATCCCGCAGATCGTCTATTCCACCACCTTCGGCTACCGCACCGACATGGTGGGCGACAAGGCACCGGAAAGCGTCTGCGCGATTTTCGACACCGAGACCTGGCCCGGCAAGCGCTCGCTCGAAAAGCGCCCGATCGGCAACATGGAATGGGCGCTGATCTGCGATGGCGTGGCCGACGAAGATGTCTATGACGTGCTCGCCACCGAAGAGGGCCAGGCGCGCGCCTTCGCCAAGCTCGACACGATCAAGGACAACGTGATCTGGTGGACCGCCGGCGCCGACACGCCGCAGCTTCTGGCCGATGGCGAAGTGGTCATGGGCTCCACCTATAACGGTCGCCTGTTCAAGCTGATCGTCGAGGACAAGCAGCCGGTCGCCATGCTGTGGGATGCGCAGATGTTCGACCTCGACGGCTGGATCATCCCGGCCAACCTGTCCGACGAGCGCAAGGCCCGCGCCCTGGACTTCGTCTATTTCGCCACCGACACCCAGCGGCTCGCGGATCAGGCGAAATACATCTCCTACGGCCCGGCGCGCAAGTCTTCGGCGCCGCTGGTGGGCAAGCACGCGGAGCTCGGCATCGACATGGCCCCGCACATGCCGACCGACCCGGCCAATGCCAAGCACACCTTCCTGTTCAACTATGACTTCTGGGCCGATTACCGCGACGACCTGGATGCCAAGTTCCAGGCCTGGGTTTCCAAGTAAGCCCTTGACGTGAAACGAAGATGCGGGGCCTTCGGGCCCCGTGTTCCATGCGGTTACGGGAACACGACATGAGCGATGAGACCAATTCGGGCCCGGTGCTCACAGCCGACGGCCGCTCGCTGAAGAAGAGCCTCCAGCGTGCCCTGCGCCGCGAGAAGCTGCGCGCGCTCATGCTGATCGCGCCGCTGCTGCTCTTCGTTCTGGTCACCTTCATCGCCCCGATCGGCGACATGCTGTTTCGCTCGGTGGAAAACCGGATCGTCTCCGAAACCTTGCCGCGCACGGTGATCGCGCTGCAGGACTGGGAGTACGAGAGCGGCGAGGCGCCCGGCGAAGCGGTCTTTGCGGCGCTGGCCGAGGACCTGCGCGAAGCGGTCAAGGCCAAGACCCACACCCGGCTCGGCACCCGGCTCAATTACGAGCTCAGCGGCATGTCGAGCCTGTTTCGCCAGGTCGGGCGCAAGCTGCGGCGCATGGACCCCGACAAGCCCTGGCGCGAACAGTTCCTGAAGGTCAACAAGAAGTGGGGCGACCCCGAGGTCTGGGGCGTGATCCAGACCTATTCCTCGCCGCTCACCGCCGGTTATTTCCTCAATGCCGTGGACCTGCGCCTGACCCCGCGCGGGGTGGAGCAGCGCCCGGAAAACGAGCGCGTCTATATCATGCTGTTCAAGCGCACGATCCTCTTGAGCGGGCTGATTACCTTCATGACCTTCCTGCTGGGCTACCCGATCGCCTATCTGCTGTCGAACCTGCGCATGAAGACCGCCAATATACTGATGATCCTGGTGCTTTTGCCCTTCTGGACCTCGCTGCTGGTGCGCACCTCGGCCTGGAAGGTGCTGCTGCAGCAGCAGGGGGTGATCAATGACGTGCTGGTCTGGCTGGGCCTGATCGCCGACGACCAGCGCCTCGAGCTGATCAACAACGCCACCGGCACCGTCATCGCCATGACCCATATCCTGCTGCCCTTCATGATCCTGCCGCTTTATTCGGTGATGAAGACCATCCCGCCCTCTTACGTGCGCGCGGCAAAGAGCCTGGGCGCCAGGCCCTTTACCGCCTTTCGCCGGGTCTATTTTCCCCAGAGCATTCCGGGGATCGGGGCCGGGGCGATCCTCGTCTTCATCCTGGCGATCGGCTATTACATCACCCCGGCGCTGGTGGGCGGGCGCTCGGGCACCTTCATCTCCAACCGCATCGCCTACCATATCTCGGTCTCGCTCAACTGGGGCCTCGGCGCGGCGCTGGGCGCGCTGCTGCTGGTGCTGGTGCTGGCGCTCTATGCGCTCTACGACAAGATCGTGGGCATCGACAACGTGAAGCTCGGATAGGGCGCGAAGACAGGGGGCGCGAAAATGGGAAAACTGCCGCCATATGCAACGCTGGGCGAAAAGGTCTGGCATTATGCCTTCTACGTCATCTGCGCGCTGATCTTCTTCTTCCTGATCTTTCCGATCGTGGTGATCATCCCGCTCAGCTTCAACGCGCTGCCCTACTTCACCTTCACCCCGGAGATGCTGCGCCTCGACCCGGCGGGCTATTCGCTGGAGCATTACCGCGACTTCTTCACCAATTCCGACTGGCAGAAGGCGATGTGGAACTCGCTCGCGATCGCGCCGATGGCGACGCTCCTGTCGGTCTCGCTGGGCACGCTGGCGGCGATCGGGCTGAGCCAGAGCCACGTGCCCTTTCGCGGCCCGATCATGGCGGTGCTGATCAGCCCGATGATCGTGCCGCTGATCATCTCGGCGGCGGGGATGTATTTCTTCTACTCGCGTCTCGGCCTGCAGGGCACCTATTGGGGCGTGGTGCTGGCGCACGCGGTGCTGGGGATCCCCTTCGTGATCATCACCGTCACCGCGACGCTGGTGGGCTTCGACCGCTCGCTGACCCGGGCGGCGGCAAATCTGGGGGCGGGGCCGGTGCGCACCTTTTTCCGCGTTCAGATGCCGCTGATCCTGCCGGGGGTGATCTCGGGGGCGCTGTTTGCCTTCATCACCTCCTTTGACGAGGTGGTGGTGGTGCTGTTCGTCGGCTCGGCCGGCCAGAAGACCCTGCCCTGGCAGATGTTCATCGGGCTTCGCGAAAATATCAGCCCGACGATCCTGGCGCTGGCGACGATCCTGGTGGCGCTGTCGATCCTGCTGCTGACCACGCTGGAGCTTCTGCGCCGGCGCTCGGAGCGGCTGCGCGGGCTGACGCCGCAATAGGGCAGGCGGCGGGCAGGGCGGGCAGGCGGGCTGCAACCTTGACGGCGGCAGCGGGCGGGGCCCCGCGACTTTCCGCAACTTCCCGCGCGCCGGTTACGAAATCTTTACCGGAATCGTTCAAGCCTGTGGGGGCGCGGCGCAAGCGGTCTTGCAGGCCGGGGCGCGCGCGACTATGACTCGGGCGGATAACGGCGGACACACAGCGACAGGAGCAGGCGCGACATGATTGATCCGATGGAAGGGCTGAAGAGCTTCATCATACCGACGGTGGAGGAGACCACTTCGCGCGGCTCGATCCGCTACGACATCTTCTCGCGGCTCCTGAAGGAGCGGATCATCTTCGTCGCCGGCCCGGTGCAGGACGAAATGGCCACCATCGTCGTCGCCCAGCTCCTGTTCCTCGAGGCGGAAAACCCGTCCAAGGAAATCTCCATGTATATCAACTCCCCCGGCGGCGTGGTGACCTCGGGCCTCGCGATCTACGACACGATGCAGTACATCAAGCCCAAGGTCTCTACCGTCTGCATCGGCCAGGCGGCCTCGATGGGCTCGCTCCTGCTGGCTGCCGGCGAGCCGGGGATGCGGGTCGCGCTGCCGAATGCGCGCATCATGGTGCATCAGCCCTCGGGCGGCTACCAGGGCCAGGCCACCGACATCATGATCCACGCCCGCGAGACCCAGAAGCTCAAGGACCGGCTCAACGGTATCTACGTCACCCATACCGGGCGCAGCCTCGAGGAGGTGGAGGAGGCGCTGGAGCGCGACAAGTTCATGGACCCGACCGAGGCACGCGAATGGGGGCTGATCGACGATATCGTCGAAAGCCGCCCGAAAGAGGGCAAGGATGACTAGGCGCCCGCGCCCGCCGGGTGGCTAAAAGGGATTGTGCCTCCTTGCCGCCTCGCATAAGCTGAGGCCGTGAAGGGGGGATTTGGCCCGGAGGGGCCGGTATTGGACAAGGGCAGCGGCCCGGGGAACGGATATGGCGAACAATTCCTCCAGCGGTGACAGCAAGAACACCCTCTACTGCTCCTTCTGCGGCAAGAGCCAGCACGAGGTGCGCAAGCTCATTGCCGGGCCGACCGTGTTCATCTGCGATGAATGCGTCGAGCTGTGCATGGACATCATCCGCGAGGAAACCAAGTCCTCGGGGCTGAAAAGCAGCGAGGGCGTGCCCACCCCGCAGGAAATCTGCAACGTGCTCGACGATTACGTGATCGGCCAGGACCACGCCAAGCGGGTGCTCTCGGTGGCGGTGCACAACCATTACAAGCGCCTCAACCACGCCGCCAAGGCCGGCGAGGATATCGAACTGGCCAAGTCCAACATCCTGCTGATCGGCCCCACCGGCTGCGGCAAGACCCTGCTCGCGCAGACGCTGGCGCGCATCCTCGACGTGCCCTTCACCATGGCCGACGCCACCACGCTGACCGAGGCGGGCTATGTGGGCGAGGATGTGGAGAACATCATCCTCAAGCTCCTGCAGGCCAGCGAATACAACGTGGAGCGCGCCCAGCGCGGCATCGTCTATATCGACGAGGTGGACAAGATCACCCGCAAGTCCGACAATCCCTCGATCACCCGCGATGTCTCGGGCGAGGGCGTGCAGCAGGCGCTGCTCAAGATCATGGAAGGCACCGTGGCCAGCGTGCCGCCCCAGGGCGGGCGCAAGCACCCGCAGCAGGAATTCCTGCAGGTGGACACCACCAATATCCTGTTCATCTGCGGCGGCGCCTTCGCGGGCCTCGAAAAGATCATCGCCCGGCGCGGCAAGGGCACCTCGATCGGCTTCGGCGCCGATGTGAAGGACGAGGAAGAGCGCGGTATCGGCGAGGTGCTGCAGGATCTCGAGCCCGAGGATCTGCTGAAATTCGGCCTGATCCCCGAATTCGTCGGCCGCCTGCCGGTGATCGCCACGCTCACCGATCTCGACGAGGATGCGCTGGTAACCATCCTCACCCAGCCCAAGAACGCCCTGGTCAAGCAGTATCAGCGCCTGTTCGAACTCGAGGATGCCAAGCTGACCTTCACCGACGATGCCCTCAAGGCCATCGCCAAACGCGCCATCGAGCGCAAGACCGGCGCGCGCGGCCTGCGCTCGATCATGGAAGACATCCTGCTCGACACCATGTTCGACCTGCCGGGGCTGGAAAACGCCACCGAAGTCGTGGTCAACGAAGAGGCCGTGGCCGGCGACGCCAAGCCGCTGATCATCTATGCCGACAGCGCCAAGGAAGGCACCAGCGCCTGAGCCGGGCGCTTGATCCAGGCGCCTGAGCTGGGCGCCCGCCTGACGGGTCCGGGCTGTTCGCCGCCTCGCTGCGGCACGCCCGCGCCCGATTTCCGCCCATCCCGCTCTCGGGGCTGGACCTCGCCGCCGCCTTGGGCCATATGTTGGGCAGCTTTTCAGAAGGGCATCAGGAGGTCACGATGCGGTTTCTTCTTTCCCTGCTCACCTGGTGGCACGCCGAGACCCTCGGCACCCGCCTGTTCACCCGCCGCCGGGGCATCAAGGTGGGCGAGGACGCGCAGGGCAATGTCTATTATCGCAATGCCGATGACAGCCGCCGCTGGGTGATCTATGCGGGCGAGCCCGAGGCGTCGAAAGTCCCGGCCGACTGGCACGGCTGGCTGCACCATACCTTCGACGACAACCCGGTCGAGAAGCCGCTTGCGCACAAGCCCTGGGAAAAGCCGCATCAGACCAATCCGACCGGCACCGAAGCCGCCTATGCCCCGCCGGGCTCGCTCAGCCGGGGCGCGCCGGCCGAGCGCCGGGACTACGAGGCCTGGCAGCCGCAATAGGCCGGGCCGGGAGGGAGCGCGCCGCATGGCCAGCCACAGCACAGAAGTCGTCACCGGCGCTCGGCCGGCG
>JALWTH010000248.1 GCA_027082975.1 Paracoccaceae bacterium
CTTGCCGGCCGCTCCGGGGCTGTGCGCGCCGCCAAACCTGCGAGCCATCAGCCGCCCCCCGTGAAGGAAACATAGAGGATCAGGGCCAGCAACAGGAAGAATGCCAGCTTTTGCAGACCCGTGGCGCTCATCTCGCTGTCCCTCCCCTCTCCGGCCCGCTTGCGGCGGGTATCCCCAAGATATAGCCCCCCGGGCCGCGCTTTTCCATGGTCGGGCGCGCGCTCACCGCTTTTGCCCGGCCTGGCGCTCATGGGAGAGCTTGCGCGCATAGCCCGATTGCAGCGCCTCGACCACGAACAGCACCACCACCGAGAAATAGAAGGTGGATTTCGACATCGGCACGATCTCGTGGCCGAAAATGCGGATCGCCAGCGCCTCGTCATGCATCGCATGCGCCGCCGCCGGCCCCGCCTCGCCCAGCAGCACCACGCCCACGATCAGCAGGATGAACAGGCCCAGCACCTCATACATCCGGTTCTTTTCCAGAAACCGCGTCACCCCGTCGGCCAGCGCCAGCATCGCCAGGCCCGAGAGGACGATTGCCAGCGCCAGCACCGGAAAGACCCTGGTGATCGCCAGCGCCGAAAGCACCGAATCGAAGCTGAAGATCAGGTTCATCACCACGATCAGCGCCACCACGCCAAACGCCGACTTGCCGTCCTTCTGCGCCATGTCGGTATCCAGATGCTCGATCGAGAGCATGTGGCTGATCTCCTTCACCGCCGTATACATGATGAACATTCCGCCGAAGACGAAGACGCAGGTGGCGAAATTCACCCCGCCTTCGATGATCCCGGGCATGTCGAAGATGTAGAAGGGCTCCGAAAGCGTGCTGATCAGGCGCAGCATCACGAACAGCAGCACGATGCGCAGGGCAACCGCGATGGTGATCCCCCAGAAGCGCACCGCGCGCTGGCTCGCTACCGGCGCGCGCTGGCTCTCGATCGAGATGTAGAGCAGGTTGTCAAAGCCCAGCACCGCCTGCAGGAAGCACAGCATCAGCAGGTTGCCGAGATTTTCAAGGGTGAACAGGTCGGCCATCACTCTCTCCGTACTCTCCGTAACAAGCCCCGCCAGCATAGGCGGCTCGCCGGGCGGGACAAGAGGGAATGGAGGGGAATGGGGGGAATGGCGCGGGGAAATGCCCCGTTACCGGCGTCGGTTGCACAACAGGGAGGAGCTACACCCCCGCATCCGGCCCCATGCAATAGAGCGGCTCGGCGGCGGGGCGGGCGGAATAGGTGATGCCTTCGCCTTCGCCCCCTTCGGCAACCCGCGCCATCAGCCCCGCGCCCTGCTGCCAGAACTGCCAGCACAGGGGCTCGTCGGGCCGGTCCTCGTAGACGAAGCAGATATTGCCCGCCTCCTCCCACCATTTCCCGGCCAGGCAGCGCCCGTCGAGAAAGGACCAGTTGACGCGGTGTCCGGGCAGGTATTGCTCGGCGCCGTATTCGCGGCCGTCTTCGCTGTAGATATAGGTCCGGCCGCGGGTCAGGGCGTCGAATCCCGGCCCGTCCAGCACTTGCCGGGCCGCCGCGCTCAGCGGGGCCAGAAGCGCGCTCGAAAGGGTCAGGGCGTGAAAAAGGCTGCGCAACATGGCGCGACAATAGCGCAAGGCGCCGCCTCTGGCCAGCCGGGCGCCGGAGCGGGCGGGGATGTCGTTTTTGGCTCGCCTGCGAAGGGCCAGAGGCGCTATTGTGACGCCAGGCAAGTGCGGGGAGGCAATGGCGGGGAGGCGGATGCAGAACGAGGCAAGGCCCTGGAAGGACGGGCGCGGCAAGGGCCGGCAGAGGCCGCGCGGGCGACAGCTGGCGCCCGAGGCGCTGGCCGAACTGCGCGCGCTTCTGGGCGCGGGGGCGCTCGAGCGCGACCGGCTGATCGAGTATCTGCATGCGATACAGGACGCCCACGGCCACCTCTCGGCCGCCCATATAAGGGCGCTGGCGGAGCTCATGCGCCTGAGCCAGGCCGAGATCTACGAGGTCGCGAGCTTCTACGCCCATTTCGACCTGGTGCGCGAGGGCGAGGCCCCGCCGCCGGCGCTCACCATCCGCGTCTGCGACAGCCTCTCTTGCGAGATGGCCGGGGCCGATCGGCTCGCCGCGGCGCTCGAGGCGGGCACCGATCCGGCCCGCATACGCATCCTGCGCGCGCCCTGCATGGGGCGCTGCGACGCGGCCCCCGTGGCCGAGGTCGGCCACAACCATATCGGCCATGCCACGCCCGAAACCGTGCTCGAAGCCGCGCGCGCGGGCCGGACGCAGGCCCCGATGCCCGCGGCCGAAACCCTCTCCGCCTACCGCGCCAGCGGCGGCTATCAGGCGCTCGAGGCCCTGCGCCAGAGCGGCGAATGGCGCGCGGTGCAGGCGCGCCTCGCCAAGGCCGGCCTGCGCGGGCAGGGGGGCGCGGGCTTTCCGGCGGCGCGGAAATGGGGCTTCGTGCGCGCACACCCCGCGCCCCGCTTCCTTGCCGTCAATGCCGACGAGGGCGAGCCCGGCACCTTCAAGGACCGCCTGCTGCTGGAAACCCGCCCGCATCTGGTGCTCGAAGGCGCGTTGATCGCCGCCTGGGCGGTGGAGGCCGGGCGCGTCCATTTCTACCTGCGCGACGAATATCCCGGCATCCGCGCCATGCTCGCGCGCGAGATCGCCGCGCTGGAGGCCGCCGGGCTCGCGGCCCCCGGATATATCGACCTGCGCCGGGGCGCGGGCGCCTATATCTGCGGCGAGGAAAGCGCCATGCTCGAGAGCATCGAGGGCAAGCGCGGCCTGCCCCGCCACCGCCCGCCCTATGTGGCCGAGCGCGGCCTGTTCGGCCGCCCGACCCTGGTGCACAATGTCGAGACCCTCTACTGGGTCGCGCGCATCGCCCGCGAAGGCCCCGGCGTGCTGAACGCCACCGAGAAGAACGGCCGCACCGGCCTGCGCCACTATTCGGTCTCGGGCCGGGTGAGGCGCCCGGGCGTCTACCTGCTGCCGGCGGGCTCCACCATAAGCGACGTGATCGAAGCCGCCGGCGGCATGGCGGAGGGCCACCGCTTCGCCGCCTACCAGCCCGGCGGCCCCTCCTCCGGCCTGCTGCCGGCCGCGCTCGACGATGTGCCGCTCGATTTCGACATGCTCCAGCCCCATGGCAGCTTCATCGGCTCGGCCGCGGTGGTGGTGCTGTCCGACCGCGACTCCCCGCGCGAAGCGGCGCTCAACATGCTGCGCTTCTTCGAGCGCGAAAGCTGCGGCCAATGCACCCCCTGCCGGGTGGGCTGCGAAAAGGCGGTGAAGCTCATGCAGGCGCCCGCCTGGGACCAGCCCCTGCTCGAAGAGCTCTGCGATCTGATGGCCGACGCCTCGATCTGCGGCCTCGGCCAGGCCGCGCCCAACGCGATCCGCCTGACCATGCGCCACTTCCCGGAGGCGGTGCGGGAGCCGGACCCGCGCGATGACGCCGGGGCATGAGCTTCGCCGACCCCCTGATCGTTTCCGCCCTGCTGGCGGCGCTTGCCTACCTGCCGCTGGCCAACCGCCCGCCCTCGCTGCCGCGCTCGGCGCTGAAAACCGCGCCGCTCCTGCTCCTTGCCGCCGCCGCCCGGGCAGCAGAGGCCCCCGCGCCGCTGACCCTGGCGCTGCTGCTCTCGGCGCTGGGCGACCTTGCGCTTTCACGCGAAGGCAGGGCGGCATTCCTGTCCGGCCTCAGCGCCTTTGCGCTGGCTCATCTCGCCTATGTGGCGCTGTTTCTGAACATGGCACCGGCGCCGCTGCTGGCCGGGATCGCCCGCCACCCGGCGGCGGCGCTCGCCATGCTGCTGCTGGCCGCCTCCAGCGAGGTCTGGCTCGCCCCCCATGCCGGCCCCCTGCGCTGGCCGGTGCGCGCCTATGTGCTGGCGATCACGGCGATGGGGCTCGCGGCCCTGACCACCGGCAGCGCCCTGCCGAGCACCGGCGCGGCCCTGTTCATCCTGTCGGATTTCATCCTCGCCCTGCGCATGTTTCGCATCCGCCCCGGCACCCCCGCCAGCGCCCGGGCCGGCCGGGCGGTCTGGGCGCTCTACATTGCCGGCCAGAGCCTGATCCTGCTGGGCGGCGCCCCCTGACCCCTTCCAATGCCCGCCAATCCCGACTATCTGGAAACAAACCGGAGGCACCATGTCGTTTTTCAACAAGCTCAAGAAGCGCCTGTTCAAATCGTCCGCCAGGCTCGAAGAGGGGCTCGAGGCGATCGTCGAGGAAGGGGCCGGGGAAGAGCCCGCCGAGGCCGAGACCGAGGCCGAAACTCCACCGCCGCCGCCGCCCGCCCCCGCACCGGCCCGCGCGCC
>JALWTH010000249.1 GCA_027082975.1 Paracoccaceae bacterium
CGCCTGGGAAGTGCAGGCGGCGAGCATGGCGTCGAAGCGGCGTTCGATACGCGCGGCCAGCCAGTCGCGTTCGGCAGCGATCAGCAGCGGCGTGGTCTCGGCGAGCGGCAGCAGCGGCGGGGGTGTCTCGGCCTGCCAGGCAGCGAGCCCGCGCCCGGTCGCCGCCTGCACTTCCCAGGCGCGCAGGATGCGGGCCGGGTTCTGGCGGTCGATGCGCGCAAGGGTGGCGTCGTCGAGCGCGGCGAGCAGGGCGGCGGCGCCTTCGCGCTGAAGGCGCGCGCTGGCCTCGGCGCGGATCTCCGGCGGGATCGGCGGGATCTCGGCGAGCCCCTCGGTCAGCGCGGCGAAATAGAGCCCGGTGCCGCCGGTGATGATCGGACGGGTATTGCGCAGCAGCGGCGCCAGCTCGCGCAGCCACGCGCCGACCGAATAGGCGGTGTCGGCGGGCACATGGCCATAGAGCGCATGGGGCGCGCGGGCGAGGTCTTCTTCCGGCGGGCGGGCGGTGAGGATGCGCCAGTTTTCATAGACTTGCAGCGCATCGGCATTGACGATCGTGCCGCCCTGGGATTCGGCGATGGCAAGCGCCAGCGCCGATTTGCCCGACGCGGTGGGCCCGGCGATCAGCACCGGGCGGTCGGGCGGTATCCGGGCGATCAGCGTATCGCGCAGCATCGTGGCTCCTGTGGTCTCGCCGGCGGGCGGGTGAATTTCGTCGGCCGGGCCAATCTTGCATTGAACCCGGGGGCGTTTTGCGACATTTTGCCTGCAAAAGAAACGACAAAGCGGGGGCTGGCGGATGAGTGGCGATCAGGTGGGCGAGGTGGCGCCGGGAGTGAAATCGGCGCCGGGGGCGGGGCAGGCCGGGCCGGAAGGCGGGGCTCAGCCGAAATACAAGCGGGTGCTGCTGAAGATTTCCGGCGAGGCGCTGATGGGCGATCAGGGCTATGGCCTGCACCCGCCCACGGTCGCGCGCATCGCCCGGGAGGTGAAGGCGGTGCATGACATGGGGGTGGAAATCTCCATGGTGATCGGCGGCGGCAACATCTTTCGCGGCCTGCAGGGCAGCGCCCAGGGGATGGAGCGCACCACCGCCGATTACATGGGGATGCTGGCGACCGTGATGAACGCGCTGGCGATGCAGAGCGCGCTCGAAAGCCTCGGCGTCTTTACCCGGGTGATCAGCGCCATTCCCATGGATCAGGTCTGCGAGCCCTATATCCGCCGGCGCGCCGTGCGCCACCTGGAAAAGGGCCGGGTCTGCATCTTTGCCGCCGGCACCGGCAACCCCTATTTCACCACCGACACCGCCGCCACCCTGCGCGCCAGCGAGATGTCCTGCGAGGTGATCTTCAAGGCGACCAAGGTCGATGGGGTCTATGACAAGGACCCGGCCCGGCATGCCGATGCGCACCGTTACGAGAGCGTCAGCTATGACGATGTGCTGGGCAAGCGGCTCGGGGTGATGGATGCCACCGCCATTGCGCTGGCGCGCGACAACAACCTGCCGATCATTGTCTTCAGCCTCGACGAGCCCGGCGGCTTTCGGGGCATATTGGCGGGCGAGGGGACCTATACGAAAGTGGGCGGGTAGACCATACCGTCCGCGGGCAGAAGCGAGAGGGCCGACATGTCTGACGAAACCGAGATAGACCTTGACGATCTGGAGCGGCGCATGGAGGGGGCGATCGGTGCGCTGAAGAGCGAATTCGCCAGCCTGCGCACCGGGCGCGCGGCCGCCAGCATGCTGGACCCGATCACGGTCGAGGCCTATGGCCAGAAAACCCCGATCAACCAGATCGGCACCGTCAACGTGCCCGAGCCGCGGATGCTGACGGTGAATATCTGGGACAAGTCCCTGGTCGGCGCCGCCGAAAAGGCGATCCGCGAAAGCGGGCTCGGCATCAATCCGCAGCTCAACGGCACCATCATCATGCTGCCGATCCCCGAGCTCAACGAGGAGCGGCGCACCGAGCTCAGCCGGGTCGCCGCGAAATATGCCGAAAACGCCCGCATCGCCATCCGCAATGTGCGCCACCACGGCATGGAGGCGCTGAAAAAGGCCAAGGCGGAGGGCATGAGCGAGGATGACCACAAGCTGTGGCAGGACGAGATCCAGGCGCTGACCGACAAGTTCGTCAAGCGCGTGGACGAGGCGCTGGCCGCAAAGCAGGAGGAGATCATGCAGGTGTGAGCGCCGCAAGCGTGTGGCTACGGATGTGCCGGACGCTGTGAGGCGGAGCGATTTTTCGCAGAAAAATCGGGCCTCCGGCGGGAGTATTTGCGGAAAGATGAAAGGCTGGTGGCTGATTGTCGGAGCGGGGGCGGCAAAGGCGGTATTGGCGAAGAATCGCGTATTCTCCGAATAATTGCACCGAATATTGTGGTGTGCGTCTTGGCAGGATGGGTATATGGGGGGATATATAGAGGTGTATCATTGGATCGAGGGAGCCCCGGATGGCCGAGCAGAAGCAGCATTCAGGCGGTAGGGAGGCCGAAGGCCCGCGCCATGTGGCGATCATCATGGACGGCAATGGCCGCTGGGCGCAGGCGCGCGGGCGGCCGCGGCTGTTTGGTCATCATGCCGGCGCCAAACGGGTGCGCGAGATCGTCGAGGCCTGTCCCGACCTGGGGGTCAAGTATCTGACGATCTTTGCCTTTTCCACCGAGAACTGGAAGCGCACGCAGAAGGAAGTGGCCGGGCTGATGAGCCTGTTTCGCCGCTATATCCAGAAGGAGGCGCAGGATATGCTCGCGCGCGGCGTGCGCACCCGCTTCATCGGCGATCGGGTGCGGCTGGAGCCGAAGCTCGTGGATCTGATGGACGAACTGGAATTGCTGACGGCGGAAAACGACCGGGTGCATCTGACCATCGCGCTCAATTACGGCGGGCGCGACGAGGTGACCCGCGCCGCCCGCCGCATGGCTTTTGACGTCGCGGCCGGCAAGCTCGATCCGCGCGATGTGGACGAGGAGACCCTGCCGCGCTATCTCGATACCTGCGTGCTGCCGGACCCGGATCTGGTGATCCGCACGTCGGGCGAGGCGCGCATTTCCAACTTTCTGCTCTGGCAGTCGGCCTATGCGGAATACGAATTCATCGACACGCTCTGGCCAGATTTCACACCGGAAATCTTTGCCGAAGTCGTGGCCCGCTATGGTCGGCGCGAGCGGCGCTTCGGAGCGGTGCTGAGTGAGTAGCTGGAGCGACCTGGGTCCGCGTGTCGCCTCGGCCGTGGTCATGGCCGCGGTGGGAGTGGCGGCGATCTGGGCCGGGGGGCTGATCTTTGGCGCGCTGGTGGCGGTGGCGGTGGGCGTTGTCGCCTGGGAGGTCGCCCGGATGCTGGCGCCCGAGGACGAGGGCCTGGCGCTCGCCGCCGGCACCTTCTCTGCGGTGCTGCTGATGGCGGCGCATTTCGTCTCGCTCCTTTATGTGCTGGTGCTGATCGCGCTCACGGCTGTTTCCTTTGCCATGCGCCTTTCGGGCGGCGCGCGGCTGCGCCTTGGCCTCTACCTTGGCTGGGTGCTGCTGGCGGGCTTCGGCCTCATTGCCCTGCGGGCGCGCGGCGCAGGCGATCTGCTCTGGTTGGTGGCGGTGGTGGTGGCGACCGACACGGCGGGCTATTTCGCGGGCCGGCTGATCGGCGGGCCCAGGTTCTGGCCGGCGGTGAGCCCGAAGAAGACCTGGGCGGGCACCGTGGCGGGCTGGCTGGCGGCGGCGCTGGTGGGGCTGGCCTTTGGCGGCGCGGGCCTTGCGCTGGTTTCGGCGCTCCTGTCCTTTGCCAGCCAGATGGGCGATGCCGCCGAAAGCGCGCTCAAGCGCCATGCCGGGGTCAAGGACAGCTCGGCGCTGATCCCCGGCCATGGCGGGGTGTTCGACCGTTTCGACGCGCTTCTGGGCGCTTCTCTGGTCTTGTTCGTGATCGGGGTATTTGCCTGATGCGGCGGGTGAGCGTGCTGGGGGCGACCGGCTCGATCGGCCAGAACACGCTCGACCTGATTGCCCGGCGGCCCGGTGATTTTCAGGTGGTGGCGCTGACCGGTGGCCATAATGTGGAGAATCTCGCCGAGCAGGCGCGGCGCTTCGGGGCAGAGATCGCCGTCACCGCTCACGAATCGCGATATGGCGCGCTGAAAGCGGCGCTGGCGGGCTCGGGGATCGAGGTGGCCGCGGGCGCCGGTGCGCTGACCGAGGCCGCGGCGCGGCCGGCCGACTGGGTGATGAGCGCCATTGTCGGCGCTGCCGGGCTGGCACCGGGGCTGGCGGCGCTCGGGCAGGGGGCGACGCTGGCGCTGGCCAACAAGGAGAGTCTCGTGACCGCCGGCGCGCTGATCAAGGCCGAGGCCCGCCGCCATGCCGACAAGGGCGCGCGCATCCTGCCGGTGGACAGCGAGCACAGCGCCGTCTTTCAGGCGCTGACGGGCGAGGACATGGCGGCGGTCGAGCGCATCGTCATCACCGCCTCCGGCGGCGCCTTTCGCGACTGGCCGCTGGAGAAGCTCGCCGAGGCGACGCTCGAGCAGGCGCTCACGCATCCCAATTGGGAGATGGGCGCGCGGATCACCATCGACAGCGCGTCTATGTTCAACAAGGCGCTGGAAGTCATTGAAACGAAGGAGTTTTTCGAGGTTGACCCGGAGCAGATAGAAGTGCTGATCCACCCCCAGAGCCTGGTCCATGCGCTGGTGGGCTTTCGCGATGGGGCGCTGATGGCGCATCTGGGCGCGCCGGATATGCGCCATGCCATAGGCTATGCGCTGAACTGGCCCGAGCGGGCCGAACTGCCGGTGGAGCGCCTGGACCTGGCCGCCATTGGCGGGCTCGAATTCCGCCCCCCGGACGAAGCGCGCTACCCGGCCCTGCGGCTCGCGCGCGAGGTGATGGAGGCGGGTGGGCTGGCCGGGGCGGTGTTCAACGCCGCCAAGGAAGCGGCGCTCGATGCCTTCATGGGGCGCGAGATCGGCTTTCTCGACATGGCCCGGGTGGTGGAAGAGGTGCTGGCGCGCGGCGTGCCCGGCCTTGATGGTGCCACAATGACCCTTGATAAGGTGGCCGCGGCCGACCAGATGGGCAGAAGGGCCGCGCGCGAAATCATCGAGGCGGGGCGCTGAGGGGCGCGGCGACGCCGGGCAAGGACGGGTAGAACAGGCAGAGGCACACATATGGATCTGGTCGGGCTCATTCCGCAATTCGGCAATCTTGCCTTTACCGTTCTGGCCTTCGTGGTGGCGCTGACGATCATCGTCTTCATCCACGAATACGGCCATTACATCATCGGACGCCTCTCGGGGATCCGGGCCGAGGTGTTTTCCATCGGTATCGGCCCGGTGCTCTTGGCGCGGCGCGACCGGCGCGGCACCAGGTGGCAGATCGCCGCCTTTCCGGTGGGGGGCTTCGTCAAGTTCCTGGGCGATGCCAATGCCGCCAGCGCCGGGGCCGATGCGGATGTGCTGCAGGGGCTCAGCGCGGCGGAGAGGCGCGCCTCCATGCCCGGCGCCCCGCTCTGGGCGCGCGCGGCCACGGTGGCGGCGGGGCCGGTGTTCAACTTTCTGCTCTCGATCGCCATTTTCGCGGGCTTTGCCGCCTATCAGGGCGTGGCCACCGAGCCGCTGACGGTCGCCAGCCTGCCCGACATGCCGGGGCTGGAAGACAGCCTCAGGCCCGGCGACGAGATCCTGGCGATTGAGGGCAGGCCGACGCCGGGGCTCGAGGACTTCGCCGCCTTCGTCTCCGATCTGCCGGATCAGAGCCCGCTTGCCTATACCGTGCGCCGGGAGGGCGAGAGGCTGGAAGTCACCGCTCCCCATCCCTACCCGCCGCTGGTGGGCGCGGTCTCGCCCGGCTCGGCGGCGATGGATGCCGGGCTCGCCGAGGGCGACGTGATCCTGTCGGTGGACGGGCGGGACGTGGCCACCTTCGAGCAGATGCGCGAGATCGTCGGCGCCAGCGATGGCCGGGCGCTGGCGCTCAAGGTCTGGCGGCATGGGGAAGTGCTCGACTTCACCCTGCTGCCGCGCCAGGTTGACCTGCCGCTGGCCGAAGGCGGCTTCGAGACCCGCTGGCTGATCGGCATCAGCGCGCGCTTCCTGTTCGAGCCCGCCACCCGCCGGCTCGGTCCGCTCGAAGCGCTGCAGGCGGGAATCGGCCAGACCGCCTATATCATCCGCGCGAGCCTCTCCGGCCTCTATCACATGATCGCCGGCAACATCTCCAGCTGCAACCTGCGCGGGCCGATCGGCATCGCCGAGACATCGGGGCAGGCGGCGGCGCAGGGCGGCGCGGATTTCATCTGGTTCATCGCGGTCCTGTCCACGGCGGTGGGCTTTCTCAACCTGTTCCCGATCCCGATCCTGGATGGCGGCCACCTGGCGTTTTACGTCTATGAGGCGGTCGCGCGGCGCAAGCCGAGCGAGCGGGCGCTGAACATCCTGATGGGGATCGGCCTGGTGCTGGTGCTGAGCCTGATGGTCTTCGGGCTGACCAACGACATGCGCTGCCCGTGAGGGGGGGGCGATTTTTCTCACGAAAAATCGCTGGCCGAGCGCAGCGAGGCCCCCCGGAAAGCCCCCGCAACAGGCCGGATTTCAGCGAAAACCCGGCGCCTGCCGCGCTTGCCCCATTATTGCCGCAATTCGGATATGCTCCTGCCATCATGTTCCGCGACACTGGGGGCCACAGCAGTCGGGAACACGTCTCATGCAGCACATTCAGCAAGGATTTCGCGGCTTCACGCTCCTGGTGGGGCTGAACTGGGACCGCCTTTTGTATGTGGGCGCCATCGGGCTTGCCCTCGGCGTCGGAGCCTGGATCGGCTCGCCGGGTTTCTGAAGCCGCCCATTCCCCGGCGCAGCTGCGGCCCGCGCCCGCTTCGCGGTCGATTTTCGCCTGCCTGCCTCACGGAGTGTGACAGGCGGGAAACAATCTGTTGCAAAGCCCCCTTTCCCGCTTTGACAAGCCCCTTCAGACCCATTACCAAACAAGGGAGTGGGATGTCTGACAGAAAGAACACAAGATGGGCGATTTCGAGGGACGGAACCGGGCCGGGGGCAAAAGCACAGGGCAGGCGGTTCGGGCACATGTCGCGGCAGTATTTCAGCGGCTGATTTTCATTGTTGTTCTGGCACTTGGCACGGCAACGGCGCTGGCGCCGAAAGCGGCCGAGGCCCAGGCCTACAGCTTCTCGTCGATCCAGATCGAGGGGCTTCAGCGCATCGAGCCGGGTACCGTGCTCAGCTATCTGGGAATCGCCCGCGGCGAGAGCGTGAGCGCCGCCGCGCTCAATGACGGCTACCAGCGCCTGGTCGCCAGCGGCCTGTTTCGCAATGTGGAGATCGTGCCGCGCGGGCGCACCCTGCTGGTGCGGCTGGAGGAATATCCCACCATCAACCGCATCTCCATCGAGGGCAACCGGCGCATCCGCGACAAGAACCTTCTGCCGCTGTTGCAGAGCAAGCCGCGCCATGTCTTCAGCCCGACCGTGGCCGAGCAGGACGTGGCCGCGCTGCTGGCCGCCTATCAGCGCCAGGGGCGGCTGGAAGTGGCGATCGAGCCCCGGGTGATCCCGCGCCCGGGCAACCGCGTCGATCTGGTCTTCGAGGTGAGCGAGAGCCGCAATACCGAGGTCGAGCACCTCTCCTTCGTGGGCAACCGCGCCTTCAGCGATGCGCGCCTGCGCCGGGTGGTGCAGACCAAGCAGGCCGGCCTGCTGCGCGCCATCGTCAAGGCCGATACCTACAGCCCGGAGCGGATCGAATTCGACAAGCAGGTGCTGCACGATTTCTACGCCTCGCGCGGCTATGTCGATTTCCAGGTGCTGAGCGTATCGTCCAATCTCGCGCGCGAGCGCGATGCCTTCTTCGTCACCTTCAAGCTGCGCGAGGGCAAGCCCTACCGCTTCGGCGAGGTCACCACCACCAGCCGGGTCGAGGGGCTGGACGCCGACGAATTCGCCCGCCTGGCAAAGATCCGCAGCGGCGCCACCTACAACCCGACCGTGGTCGAGGACGCCATCGCCCGCATGGAGCGCCTCGCGAGCCAGAAGGGGATGAACTTCATCCGCGTGGTGCCGCGCATCAGCCGCAACGAGCGCGCCCAGACCCTGGATATCGAACTGGTGATCGAGCGCGGCGAGCGCGTCATCGTCGAGCGGATCGACATCGAGGGCAATGCCACCACCCTGGACCGGGTGATCCGCCGCCAGTTCCGCACCGCCGAGGGCGATCCGTTCAACCCGCGCGAGATCCGCGCCGCCGCCGAGCGCATCCGCGCGCTGGGCTTCTTCGCCGACGTGCAGGTGGAGGCCCGCGACGGCTCCGCCCCCGGCAATGTGGTGGTGGATGTGAACGTGGAGGAGAAGCCCACCGGCAGCCTGACCTTCGGCGGCGCCTATTCCACCTCCGCCGGGCTCGGGGTCAATATCTCCTTCAGCGAGAGCAATTTCCTCGGCCGCGGCCAGTATCTGAACCTGAAACTGCAGACCGGCAAGGATACGGGCACCTTCTCCTTCTCCTTTGCCGAGCCCAACCTGCTGGGCCGCGACCTGCGCTTCAGCCTCGACGCCTTCCTCAACCGCACCAAGGCGAACACGGTTTCGCCCTTCGACACCCAGCGCGCGCAGATCGCCCCGTCTCTGGAATTCCCGGTCAGCGAGAACGGGCGCCTGCAGGTCAAGGCCTTTGTCGCCGGGGCCAATATCGAGAATGTCACCGACCCCAGCAGCGACGGCTTCACCGGCGAGGCCGGCGAGGGGTCGGAACTGTTCTTCAAGGAAGCCGCGCGCGGGCTGCAGATCGGCGCCGGGGTCGGGCTGAACTATTCCTTCGACAACCGACGCGCCAACATCCCGCCCGAGGTGACGCTGCGCTTCAATCTGGGAACCGAAATCGGAGGCTTCGGGTCGGACTACACCTATGCCAAGACCACCGCCCTGGCCGCGGCCCAGACTCGGGTCTTCAACGACCAGGTGACCCTGCGCGCCACGGTCGAAGGCGGCGCCCTGGTGGCCCTCAACGGCGGCGTCAGCCGCATCACCGACCGCTTTGCCCTGAACTCCATGCAGATGCGTGGCTTCAGCCCCTATGGCGTCGGCCCGCGCGACCTGGCTTCGGGCCACGGGGTCGGCGGCAACATGTTCGCCGTGGCCCGGCTCGAGGCCGAATTCCCCATCGGCCTGCCCGAGGAATACGGCATCTCCGGTGGCCTGTTCCTGGATGTGGGCTCGCTCTGGGGGCTGGACGACACCCTGGGCGGGGCGATCGACGATTCGCTGCATCTGCGCTCGGTAGTCGGCGCCTCGCTGTTCTGGAATACGCCGATCGGCCCGCTGCGCTTCAACTTTACCCGCGCGATCCAGAAGCAGGTCTATGACGTGGAAAACAACTTCGAGTTCACCATTTCCACGCAGTTCTGAGGACCTGCACGGTGAATGGGTTTCTGCGGGTATCTGAACGCTTCCGGCGGCCGGGATACGCGAGGCGGCTGGCCCTGCTGACCGGGGCGGCCATGGCGCTGGGGACGCTGGGGGCGCTTGGGGGACTGGCCGTCGGGCCGGCCCCGGCCCAGGCCCAGGATATCGCCCCGGATATCGCCCGGGACTTCGTCCGCGAACAGGGCCGCGTGGTGGCGCCGATCCTGCTGGTGGACCGCGAGCGCCTGTTTGCCGAAAGCGCCGCCGGCCGGCGCATCAGCGCGTTGCTGGAAGCCGAGCGCAAGCGTCAGGAAGAGCGCACCAGGGCGATCGAGGCCGAGCTCAAGGCCGAGGAACAGGCCCTGACCGAAGAGCGCCCCAGGCTCAGCCCGGAAGAATTCCGCGCCCGCGCCGATGCCTTCGACGCCAAGGTCGAGGCCCTGCGCCAGGAGCGCGACCAGGCGCAGCAGGAATTGCTGGCCCAGATCGAACGGGCCCAGTCCCGCTTCCTGCAGCAGATCTCGCCGGTTCTGGCGGGAATCCTGCAGGATTACGGCGCCCAGATCATGCTCGAGAAGCGCCTTGCCCTGATGTCTTCGCGCCAGGTCGATGTGACCGACGAAGCCATCGCCCGCATCGACGCGGCCCTGGCCCGGAGCGAGAAAGGACAGCCGACCGAAGCCGGCGGATCGGCCAAAGAGCAAGCCGCACCGGAGCAGCCCGGCAATGGAGAGCCGGACCGCCCCTGACCCGCCGCGACACGCAGGAAGCCCGCCAACCGCAGAGGAAGACCGATGACCGACACGCCGCAAGTGGCCGATATCGCCCTGATCCAGCGCTGCATCCCGCACCGCTACCCCTTTCTTCTGATCGACCGGGTCGAGGATATCGTCGCCGACCGGTCGGCGGTGGGCATCAAGATGGTCAGCTTCAACGAGCCCCAGTTCCAGGGTCATTTCCCCGGCACGCCGATCTTTCCGGGGGTGCAGATCATCGAGGCCATGGCCCAGACCGCGGCGGTGATGGCGATGCTGAGCCAGGACCTGCTCGACACCGATTCGCTGGTCTATTTCATGGGCATCGACAAGGCCCGCTTCCGCCGCAAGGTGGTGCCGGGCGACCGGATGGAGCTGCATGTGAAGACCCTGCGCGGGGGCGGTTCGGCCAAGGTGTGGAAATTCGAGGGCCGCGCCAGCGTCGAGGGCGAGCTGGCCGCCGAGGCCCAGTTCACCGCCATGCTCGACCGGCGCGGCGGGGCGGGGGCTGAGGCAGGGGACGAGGGCTGAGCCATGGCAATCGACCCCAGCGCGCAGATACACCCCTCGGCCATTGTCGAGGAAGGGGCCGAGATCGGCGCCGATGTGCGCATCGGCCCGTTCAGCGTGATCGGCCCCGAAGTGGTGCTGGGCGCGGGGGTCGAGGTCAAGAGCCACGTGATCATCACCGGCGCCACCACGGTGGGGGACGAAACGGTGGTGTTCCCCTTCGCGGTGCTGGGCGAGATCCCGCAGGATCTGAAATTCGCCGGCGAGAAGACCCGGCTGGTGATCGGCGCGCGCAACCGGATCCGCGAGCATGTGACCATGAATGTCGGCACCGCAGGCGGCGGCGGCGTCACCCGCATCGGCGATGACGGGCTGTTCATGGCCGGCAGCCATATCGCCCATGACGCGCAGGTGGGCGACCGGGTGATCGTGGTCAATTCGGCCGCCATTGCCGGCCATGTGGTGCTGGAGGACGACGTGATCGTGGGCGGGCTGGTGGGGGTGCACCAGTGGGTGCGCATCGGCCGGGGGGCGATCATCGGCGCGCTCTCGATGGTCACCGCCGACGTGCTGCCCTACGGGCTGGTGCAGGGGCCGCGCGGTGAGCTCGACGGGCTCAACCTGGTCGGGCTGAAGCGCCGCGGCGTGGCGCGCGCCGACATCACCGCGCTCAGGGCGGCGCTGATGGCGCTGAAGGACGGCGAGGGCAGCTTTCAGGAGCGCGCCGCGCGACTGGTGGAGGAAAGCGACAGCGCCTATGTGCGCGAACTTTCGGAATTCGTGCTCGCCGGCAGCGACCGGGGCTTTCTGACCCCATAACCTGACACCGCAAGGAGACGGCCATGCAACCACGCCTCGCCATTCTCGCCGGAAGCGGCGACCTGCCGCAGATGATCGCCCGGGCCGACGGCGATGCGCTGCTCGTGACCTTTGACGGGATCGAGGCCCGGGTGCCCGAGGGGCAGGCCCACCTGGCCGCTTCCTTCGAACGGCTCGGCGCGCTGTTCGAGGGGCTGCGCGCCCATGGGGTGAGCGAAGTGGTCTTTGCCGGCGCCCTGTCGCGCCCGGCGCTCGATCCCGCGCGCTTCGATGCCCGGACCGCCGAGCTCGTGCCCGGGCTGATGGATGCCATGGGGAAGGGGGACGATGCCCTGCTGCGCCACGTCATCCGGATTTTCGAGCTCGAGGGATTTGCGGTGCGGGCGGTGCCCGAGGTGATGCCGTCCCTGCTGCTGCCGCCGCACAAGTCCATGGGGCGCCGCCCGAGCCGGGCCGAGCGCGAGGACGCGCTGCGCGCGCTCGATATCCTGGTGGCGCTGTCGCCGCTGGACGTGGCGCAGGCGGCGGTGGTGGAAGGGGGGCTGTGCCTGGGCATCGAGACCTTGCAGGGCACCGACGCGATGCTGCGATTCGTGGCCGAGACTCCCGGGCACCTGCGCCGGGGGCGGGGGGTCTTCGTCAAGGCGGCGAAAACCGGCCAGGACCTGCGCATCGACATGCCCACGATCGGCCCGCGCACGGTTCGCGGCGTGATCCTGGCCGGGCTGGCCGGGATGTTCATCGCCGCCGACGGGGTGCTGGTCCTGCATCAGGACGAGGTGCGCCGGCTGGTCGAGGAACACGACCTGTTCCTGCTGGCACGCTGATGGCGGGGGGCGCGCTCAGGGTCTTTCTCGTCGCTGGCGAGGCCTCGGGCGACAGGCTCGGCGCGGCGCTGATGGCCGGGCTCAAGGCGCTGCTGCCACAGGTGGAATTCGCCGGGATCGGCGGGGCCGAGATGCAGGCGCAGGGGCTCGAAAGCCTGTTCGACATGCAGGAGCTGAGCCTGATGGGGATCGTCGAGATCGCGCCGAAATATTTCCACCTCAAGCGGCGCATCCGCGAGAGCGCGCGCGCGGCGCTCGACTTCGCCCCGGACGTGCTGGTGACCATCGACAGCCCGGATTTCTGCCTGCGCCTCGCGCGCCTGTTTCGCGCCGCATCGCGCGCGCCGGTGGTGCATTACGTGGCGCCCTCGGTCTGGGCATGGCGGCCCGGCCGGGCGGCAAGGATGGCGCCGCTGGTCGATCACGTGCTGACGCTGCTGCCGTTCGAACCGGAGCTGATGGAAGCGGCGGGGATGGGGGCCAGCTTCGTCGGCCATCCGGTGGTGGCCGAGAGGCTGGCAAGTGAGGAAGAGGCGCGCGCCTTTCGCGCCGCCCAAGGGCTGGAGGGGCGCGAGATGCTGCTGGTGCTGCCGGGCTCGCGCAGGGGCGAGATCGCCCGGCTCGGCCCGCGCCTCGGGGCGGCGCTCGGCGAGATCGCCACCGCGCGCCCCGGCCTGCGGGTGGTGGTGCCGGTGGCGCCGGGGCTGGCGGAGGAAGTCTCCGCGCTGGTGCGGGGCTGGCCCGGCGCGCCGGTGCTGATCCCGCCCGAGGCACAGGCCGAAAAGCGCGCGGCCTTTCGCGCCGCCGATGCGGCGCTGGCCACATCCGGCACCGTGGCGCTGGAGCTTGCCGCCAACGAGACGCCCATGGTGGTCGCCTATGACATGGCCCCGCTCAGCCGGCTGATCCTCGAGCGGCTGCTGCTGACCGATACGTTCAACCTCGTCAACCTGGTCAGCGAAAGCCGCGCCGTGCCGGAATTCATCGGTCGCAATTGCCGCGCCGAACTGATCGCCCCGGCCATGCTCGAGGTGCTGGCCGCCCCCGAGCGCCAGCGCGCCGCCATGCGCCTGACCATGGAGCGGCTCGGAGCCGGCGGCGAAGCGCCGGGGCTGAGAGCGGCGCGGGTGGTTGCCGATCTGGCGCGGAGGCGGGCGCAGGCGCCGGAAAGGGGCTGACCCGATGGCCGAGCCAATGGATGCACGCGCCTTCATCGACCTGCTGCCGCTCCCGGCCATGCTGGTTGACCAAGAGCGCTTCATCAGCGGGGCCAATGGGCCGGCGACCCGCCTGCTGGCAGGCCCGCCGCAGGAGCGGGCCGCGGATGCCAGCGGACGGACAGGCCTGACCGGCCGCCACTACCTGAGCGTCCTGCGCCAGCCCGCCATCGTCGAGCGCATCGAGGCCTGCCTCGAGCAGGGCCGGCGGGGCACTGCGCGTTTCACGCGCCAACTTGCCGGGGAGCGGCAGGAATTTCGCCTGAGCATGGCCCCGCTGGGCGAAACGGGCGCGGCGCTGCTGATCTTCGAGGACATCACCCCCTTTGCCGAGGCGCGGCGGATGCGCTCGGAATTCGTGGCCAATGTCAGCCACGAGCTGCGCACGCCCCTGACCGCGCTGCAGGGATTCATCGAGACCCTGCAGGGCCCGGCCCGCGACGACCCGGCGGCGCGGGCGCGCTTTCTCGAGATCATGGCCCGCGAGGCCGGGCGCATGGACCGGCTGATCGAAGACCTGCTGTCGCTGAGCCGGGTCGAGGACCGCGAGAGCCAGCGCCCGCGCGGGCGGGTGGAGCTTTGCGCGCTGATCGGCGAGCAGATCGCGGCGCTGGAGCCGGCGGCGGCCGCGCGCGCGGTGCGGATCCGCACCGAGGGGCTGGCCGAACCGCTGGAAATCCCCGGCGACGGCGATCAACTGCGCCAGGTCTTTGCCAACCTGCTGGACAATGCCATCAAATACGGCGCCGAGGGGGGCGAGGTCTGCCTGCGCCTGCATCGGCGCGACTACATCACCGCCCTGCGCGGCCCGGGCGTCGAGATCGACATCACCGACCAGGGCGAGGGCATCCCGGCGCACCAGATCGGCCGGCTGACCGAGCGCTTCTACCGGATCGACAAGCACCGCTCGCGCGACATGGGCGGCACCGGGCTGGGGCTGGCGATCGTCAAGCATATCCTCAACCGCCATCGCGGCCGCCTGCGCATCGCCTCCGAGCCGGGGCGGGGCAGCACCTTCAGCGTGCTGCTGCCGCTGGGTTGAGGCCGGACCCGATTTTTCGCAGAAAAATCGCCGCCCGCCGCCCTTGTCACGAATCTGTTACATGGACGTGCCAATCTTGCCCCGAGCGATCAACCGATTCCGGAGGGCACCATGCCGCGTACGAAACCGACCCTGACCCTGGCCCTGACCCTGGCCCTTGCCATGGCAGCTTCCCTTGCCGCCCCCGGCGCCGCCAGAGCACGCGAGCAGGTCCATATCGCCGGCTCGTCCACCGTGCTGCCCTATGCCTCGATCGTCGCCGAGGCCTTTGCCGAGAATTACGACGCCCCCACCCCGGTGGTCGAGGGGGGCGGCACTTCCTCCGGGCTCAAGCGCTTCTGCGAGGGGCTGGGCGAAAACACGATCGACATCGCCAATGCCTCGCGCCCGATGCGCGAAAGCGAGCGCGCGGCCTGCGCGGCCAACGGGGTGGGCGAGATCATCGAGCTGCGCATCGGCCATGACGGGATCGTTTTCGCCTCCGATATAGACGCCCCCGCCTTTGCCTTCACCCCGGCCGACTGGTTCCTCGCTCTTGGCGAAAAGGTCCCCCGGGGCGGCGCCATGGTGGCCAACCCCTACCAGCGCTGGGACGAGGTGAACCCGGCCCTCCCGGCCCTCGCCATCACCGCCTTCGTGCCGGGCACCAAGCACGGCACCCGCGAGGTATTCGAAGAAAAGGTGATCCTCGAAGGCTGCCGCGAAGCCGGCGCCTATGCGCTCCTGCTGGCCGAAAGCGGCGATGAAAAGCAGGCCGAGGCCGCCTGTATCCGCCTGCGCCGCGACGGGCGCTCGGTGGATATCGACGGCGATTATCCCGAGACCCTGGCCCGCATCGGCGCCAATCCGAGCGCCATCGGCGTCTTTGGCCTCAGCTTTTACGAAAACAATACCGACCGCCTTCAGGTCGCCCCCATGAAGGGCGTCATTCCCTCGCTCGAGACCATCGCCAGCGGCGAATACCCGGTTTCGCGCCCGCTGTTCATCTATGTGAAAAAGGCCCATCTGGAGGCGATCCCGGGCCTGCGCGATTTTGTCGAATTCTTCCTCTCCGACGAGATCGCCGGCGAAGACGGACCGCTGGCCGAATACGGGCTGGTGCCGGACCCGGATTTGGCCGAAACGCAGGAAAAATTCGCCGATGAAGCGGCGGCGGAATAGGCCCCCCAAGCGCCTGAGGCCGTGATGTCTGTCCTTTCCCTCCTGCTGATCCTCGCCGCCCTGGCCGCGCTCGGCCTTGCCGCCGGGCGCTGGCGGGCGCTTTCGCTGGCCGGGGGCGATGCGCGCAAGCTGCATTCGCGCCCGCTCCATTACGGCGCCGAGGTGGCGCTCGTCACCCTGCTGCCGGCGCTTGCGCTGCTCGCGCTCTGGAGCGCGGGCGCGCCGCTGGTGGTGGGGCAGATGGTGGCCCGGGAGCTTCCCGCCGAGATCCGGGCCGAGCCGGGGGCGCTGTCGCTGGCAATGGCCGAGGTCGGGCGACTGGCCGCAGGCATGGGGCAGGGCGTGGGGC
>JALWTH010000250.1 GCA_027082975.1 Paracoccaceae bacterium
GCGCCGGCCTTCGCCGGCCTCGGGGTCGAGGTTCGCATCTCCGAGGATCACGAAGGGGCGCGCGGGCGGGGCAAAGGGCAGGGCGCCGTCAAGCAGCAGCGGCCAGAACATCACCTCGTCGCGGTTGCGCCGGCCGTTGCGGTCTTCGGGGCCGTCGAAGACCGGGGGGGTGGCGTGAAAGGCGAGCAGGTTCAGCCGCCCGCCCCCGGGCAGGCGCAGCGGCAGCTGCCAGTGGGCGACCGAAGACAGGCGCTGCACCGCCTGCGCCTCGGGGCTCGGGAAGGGGCTGCCGTCGGCCTTGCGCGGCAGCAGGGCGCCGGGAAGGTCGCGCCAGAGAAAGGCGCTGAAGTCGCGCGCCTCGTCGGCGAGGATCGGCAGGCGCGAGAGCACCGCCATGCCGCCCTGCCCGGTAAAGCCCCCGTAGCCCTGGGCGTCGCGCGGCTCGTTGCGGCGGCCGTTGCCGTCCATGTCGAGCCCGGTGGCCAGCCCGCTGTTGGGCAGGCGGGCAAACAGGTGGGGATAGTCCGGCCCGCCAGCCGCGGCCAGGGCATCGCGAAAGGCCGCAAGGGCGCGGTTTTCGTGGTCGTAGTCGAAGTCCAGCAGCAGCAGCACGTCCGGCTTCACGGCCCCGATCACCCGGATCGCGGCGGCGATCTGCGCGTCCTCTGCGCGCAGGATGTCGCGCAGCAGCAGGCCCGGCCCCTTGCGCGAAAGGCCGGTGTGAAAGCTGGCAATGCGCAGGGTTTCGGCGCTGAGCGGTGTCGCCGCCGCTGCCGCCAGCACCAGCAGCAAGGCGCCGATCAGGGCGCGGCTCAGGCGGGCTGCCACGCCGGGGGCTCTTCGTCTTCCGTCTCCCGGCGCGCGCGCTCGGCCCGGATCATGGCGGCGATGCGCCCCATCGCCATGCCGCGCATGAACAGCGAGGCGGGCAGAAAGGCCCAGGCGGCCAGGGTCCAGATCATCGTGTGGGCGCTGGTGATGGAGATGGTGCCGAAAATGTCTCCCGCGGCCTTGACCAGGGCCGGGGTGAGGAAGGGCAGCAGGAAGCCGAGGGCGACGTTGATGATCGCATCGCGCTCCAGCCGGTAGACCACATCGCCCCCGGCGGTGGGGTCGAAGGTGGGCATGTTGACCCAGACATTGAAGGCGCCGCGGTTGTTCGGCCAGTTCGTCAGGCGCAGCGCGATCAGGAAAACGGCGAGCGAAATCAGGGAGATGAGGTAGGAGATACCGGCGGCGCTGCGCAGCAGGGCGACGCTCTGCTCGGGCGCGTCCGCGGGCAGCATCAGCACCACCAGGTTCACCGGCGAATAGGCAAAGTCGATCGCCTCGCCGATCCGCGCGCCGATGAGCTGCACCAGGCGGGTGAGGTCGGAAGTGGCATTGGCCCCGCGCACCACGAGAGAGAGCAGGAAGACGATGGCAAATAGGCTGAGAAAGCGGATCCGGTTGAAGGGGGGCGCATCGCGAAACTCGACCAGGCCGGGATAGGCCGAGGCGTATTCGAACACCACCATGACCCCGGCCAGCAATGCGATCACGGCAACGATCTGTCCGGTGTCAGCGCCGGTTTCCGGCACCATGAACGCCGGTGTGACGATCAGGAAAATCACCAGTACTGCCCGCAATAGCGCGCCTGAAAGCCTTGATAACACTGCCTCTTCCTCAACCTGGCGGGCGATTTGTTCGGTGCCCTTGTTCCAGTTTGACCCCGCCGGTCGGGCGGGTTGCCTCATCTTCGTCACATTTTTGCCCAGATTGACAACGCGGTGCAAGGGTTTGTTTTGCCGACGTTTTCATTTATCGGGCACGGGGCGCAATGTGATGCGCGATTGCATCATTCCGGCAGGAATATGGCAGATATTGGGGGTGGCTGAGGCCCACCCCCGAAGTCTTGGGTCAGACCCAAGGGCGCTCCTGAGCGATTTGCGCCTCGAAGCGCTCGATGGCACCCTTCCTGGCCAGGGTCAGGCCGATATCGTCGAGCCCTTCGAGCAGGCAGTGCTTCTTGAACGGGTCGATCTCGAAAGCGATCACCTGGCCGTCGGAAGTGGTGATTTCCTGCGCCTGCAGATCCACGCTCATGCGCGCATTGGCGCCCTTTTCGGCATCGCGCATCAGGATGTCCACCTGTTCCTGCGGCAGGACGATCGGCAGCAGCCCGTTCTTGAAGGCGTTGTTGTAGAAAATGTCGGCAAATGAAGTGCTTACGATCACCCTGATGCCGAAATCCGCGAGCGCCCACGGCGCGTGCTCGCGCGAGGAACCACAGCCGAAATTGTCACCGGCAATGAGGATTTGCGCCTCGCGCCAGGCAGGCTTGTTCAGCACGAAATCCGGGTTTTCGGAGCCGTCCTCCAGATAGCGCATCTCGTCAAACAGATGCACCCCCAGCCCGCTGCGCTTGATGGTCTTGAGGAACTGCTTGGGGATGATCATGTCGGTGTCGATATTGATCAGCGGCATCGGCGCGGCGATCCCGACCACCTTTTCGAACTTGTCCATATCTTGTGTCCTTTCTCACATCAGCTCGCGCACATCGCTCAGCCGGCCGGTCACGGCGGCGGCGGCGGCCATGGCGGGGCTCACCAGGTGGGTGCGTCCGCCGCGGCCCTGGCGGCCTTCGAAATTGCGGTTCGAGGTGGAGGCGGAGCGCTGGCCGGGCTTCAGCTGGTCCGGGTTCATGGCGAGGCACATGGAGCAGCCGGGCAGGCGCCATTCGGCCCCGGCCTCGGTGAAGATGCGGTCGAGCCCCTCTTCCTCGGCCTGGGCGCGCACCAGGCCGGAGCCTGGCACCACCAGCACCTGCACGCCATCGGCGACCTTGCGGCCCTTGAGGATCTCGGCGGCGGCGCGCAGGTCTTCGATGCGGCCATTGGTGCACGACCCGATGAACACCACGTCGATGGGGATTTCGGTGAGCTTCGTGCCCGGCTCGAGCCCCATATAGTCGAGCGCGCGGCGCACGGCCTCGGCCTTGGCCGGCTCGAAATCCTCGGGGCTCGGCACGCTGGCGGTGATCGGCAGCACGTCCTCGGGGCTGGTGCCCCAGGTCACCTGCGGCTCGAGCGCGGCGGCGTCAAGGGTGATCTCCTTGTCGAAATGCGCGCCCTCGTCGCTCTTGAGCGTCTTCCACCAGGCGAGCGCGGCCTCCCATTGCGCGCCCTTCGGCGCGTGCGGGCGGCCCTTGATATATTCGAAGGTCACTTCGTCGGGCGCGATGAGCCCCGCGCGCGCGCCGCCCTCGATGGCCATGTTGCACACGGTCATGCGGCCCTCCATCGAGAGCGCGCGGATCGCCTCGCCCGTGTATTCGATCACATGCCCGGTGCCGCCGGCGGTGCCGGTCTGGCCGATGATCGCCATGGTGATGTCCTTGGCGCTGACGCCGGGCCGGAGCTGGCCGGTGACTTCCACGCGCATGTTCTTGGATTTCTGCTGGATGAGCGTCTGCGTCGCCAGCACATGCTCGACCTCCGAAGTGCCGATGCCGTGGGCGAGCGCGCCAAAGGCGCCGTGGGTGGCGGTGTGGCTGTCGCCGCAGACCACGGTCATGCCCGGCAGGGTCCAGCCCTGCTCGGGGCCGACGATATGGACGATCCCCTGGCGGATGTCATCGACCGGGTAATAGTGGATGCCGGTCTGGCGGGCGTTGCGGTCGAGCGCCTCGACCTGGATGCGGCTTTCCTCGTTTTCGATTGCCGCGCTGCGGTCGCCGGTGGTGGGCACGTTGTGGTCGGGCACGGCGATGGTCTTGTCGGGCGCGTGCACGCTTCTACCGGCCATGCGCAGCCCCTCGAAGGCCTGCGGGCTGGTCACTTCATGCACCAGGTGGCGGTCGATATAGATCAGCGAGGAGCCGTCTTCGCTGTCTTCGATCAGGTGGGCGTCCCAGATCTTGTCGTAAAGGGTCTTGGGGGACATGGGTCCTCTCCCGTGATGGTGAAATGGTGGCTGGCGAAGGCAAGGCGCGGGCGCTCAGCGGCGCGCCAGCACCGAGCGGGCCTCGCCGAAGAAACGCTCGCAGAGCCGGGCGCGGTCGCAGATATCGAACAGGCGTTTCATGCAGGCAGGCTTACACGGCAGGCGGGGGTGTCGCAAGGCTGGCGATTGTTGCGGGCGCGGTGAAAGCGTGCAAATGTCGCCCCATGGCAGCAGAAGGCACAGAAGCGGTGAGCGGGCTGGAGGCGGTGGCGGGGGTGGGAGGCGGAAAGGGGGTGGTGGGCTACCTGGGTGGCGATGTCGGGGCGGGCGCGCAGCACGGC